>CAZAMT010000013.1:0-33156 GCA_964486145.1 uncultured Bacteroidales bacterium | reverse complement strand
GGGTAAGGTGGCTTTTTAGACCGGACTCATAAGTCTTATTTTAAGGGTTACATATTCAGGTTTATTTTTTTGATAATAATTGAATTTATTAAGCCCAACTGTTGTATTTAAAAAAAAATACTCTACCTTTGCGAACCGATTTTTGAATAGAAATACATTTTTTTATTGATAGTTAATAACATATGCCAACAATACAGCAATTAGTAAGAAAAGGCAGAAACCGGCTTGAAGAGAAAAGTAAAGCACCCGCTCTTGACGCTTGTCCACAGCGCAGGGGAGTTTGTGTGAGGGTTTATACAACAACCCCAAAAAAACCAAATTCAGCCATGAGGAAAGTTGCAAGGGTACGTTTAACAAATGGAAAAGAAGTAAACGCGTATATTCCTGGTGAAGGACACAATCTTCAGGAACACTCCATCGTGTTGATTCGCGGTGGAAGGGTAAAAGATTTACCAGGTGTGCGTTATCACCTGATTCGTGGAGCCCTTGATACTTCTGGTGTTGAAGGTAGAACTCAACGAAGATCGAAGTACGGAACCAAACGACCAAAGAAAAAATAATTTGATTTTGTAAGATGAGAAAGTCAAAACCAAAAAAGAGAATTACATTACCAGATCCAAAATTTAACGATATTCTGGTTACCGAATTCGTGAATAACATGATGGAGCAGGGCAAAAAAAGTATTTCCTACGGATTGTTTTACGATGCCCTGAATATCGTGGAGAAAAAAATGAAGGACAGCGAAGAGTCAGTTTTGGAAATTTGGAAAAAGGCGCTGGAAAATGTCACACCGCAAGTTGAGGTAAAGAGTAGACGGGTTGGTGGGGCAACGTTTCAGGTGCCAATGGAAATTCGGGGTGAACGCAAGGTTTCAATTAGCATGAAAAACCTTATAATGTTTGCACGAAAGCGCAGCGGAAAAAGCATGAGTGATAAACTCGCAGCAGAAATAATAGCCGCTTACAACTCCGAAGGAGGTGCTTATAAAAGGAAAGAAGATACACACAGAATGGCAGAAGCAAATAAAGCGTTTGCACATTTTAGGTTCTGAGAATTACATACAGGAATAGATTTTATAAATATAGTTTGCTAGCTGATAATTAGCGTAATGAGTAAAGATTTAAAATATACCAGAAATATTGGTATCATGGCACATATTGATGCCGGTAAAACGACCACGACAGAACGTGTTCTGTTTTACACTGGCATCACCCATCGAATTGGAGAAGTGCATGATGGTGCTGCTACCATGGACTGGATGGTCCAGGAGCAGGAAAGGGGAATTACAATTACCTCGGCCGCAACTACTGCATTTTGGAAATACAACAATCAGGATTATAAAGTTAATATCATTGATACACCGGGCCACGTTGATTTTACCGTCGAGGTGGAACGTTCATTGAGGGTTTTGGATGGAGCCATCGCTGTTTTTTGTGCAGTGGGTGGTGTTGAACCGCAATCTGAAACCGTTTGGAGACAGGCCAATAAGTACAATGTTCCCAGATTGGCCTTTGTTAACAAAATGGACCGGGTTGGAGCTGATTTTTTCAGCGTTGTTCAACAAATTGAAGATAAACTCGGTGCAAACCCTGTACCTCTTCAAATTCCAATCGGTGCCGAAGACTCTTTCACCGGGGTAATCGATCTCATCGAAAGAAAAGCAATCATCTGGAAAGAAGATGAAACGTTGGGAATGAAGTATGATTATGAGGAAGTTCCAGAGGATATGAAGGACACCGTTGAAGAGTGGCGGGAGAAACTCATTGAAGCAGTTTGTGTTTCCGATGATGCCTTACTGGAACGGTTTTTTGAAAACAGAGAATCCATTACCGTTGAAGAATTTATGGAAGCCACAAGAAGGGCTACCATTCGGCTTGAAATTGTACCGGTATTGTGTGGCGCAGCATTTAAAAATAAAGGTATTCAACGCTTGTTGGATGCTGTAACTTCTTTACTGCCAAGCCCATTGGATGTTGGGTCTGTTAAGGGAATGGATCCGGATGATGAGAGTAAAGAAATAACCAGGGAACCATCTGAAAGTGAACCGCTTTCAGCATTAGCGTTTAAAATTGCTACAGATCCGTACGTGGGTCGACTCGTTTATACAAGGGTATATTCCGGTGTTCTGCGGTCTGGGGATCAGGTATTGAATCCGCGAACCGGAAAGAAAGAAAGAATTTCACGTTTGTATCAGATGCATGCAAACAAACAAATTCCTAAAGAAGAAATTGGCCCCGGTGATATTTGTGGGGCTGTGGGATTTAAAGATTTGAGGACTGGTGATACGCTTTGTGATATCAAAAAACCAATTGCCCTGGAAACGATGACTTTTCCGGATCCAGTGATCAGCGTAGCCATCGAACCAAAAACACAAAAAGATATCGACAAGCTGGGCATGGCACTTGCCAAGCTTTCTGAAGAAGATCCAACCTTCACTGTAAAAATGGATGAGGATTCAGGACAGACAATAATAAATGGAATGGGTGAACTTCACCTTGAAATCCTCCTTGACAGATTGCAACGGGAATTCAAAGTGGATTGTAACAAAGGAACACCGCAGGTTGCTTACAAAGAGGCTATTACGATGTCTGTTAAACACAGGGAAGTGTTTAAGAAACAAACCGGTGGTAGAGGTAAGTTTGCCGATATCCAAATAGAAATCGGACCTGTGGAAGATGATTCGGAGGGACTCCAGTTTGTTGATGAAATAAAAGGAGGAAACATACCAAAAGAATACATTCCGTCTATAGAGAAGGGATTTAAAGAAGCTATGAGAAATGGTCCACTTGCAGGTTATCCGCTCGATAGCTTAAAGGTTGTACTAAAAGATGGTTCGTACCATCCCGTTGATTCTGATCAGCTATCATTTGAAATTTGTGCCAAACAGGCATTTAAAAACGTAGCTTCCAAATTAAAGCCAGTATTGCTTGAACCTATAATGTCAGCTGAAGTTGTTACACCAGAAGATTACATGGGGGATGTTATTTCTGATTTCAACAGGAGAAGAGGTAAAGTTGAAGGAATGGAATCAAGAGCAGGTGCACGCGTTATTAAAGCAAAAGTACCGCTTTCAGAAAAATTCGGTTATGTTACCGTTTTAAGAACACTTACTTCGGGGAGAGCTGTGTCAACCATGGAATTTTCACATTATGATGAAGTTCCCGAGGATATTGCAAAGGAAGTCATTGAAAAAATAACAGGTAAATCAGCATTTGCATAATTTATTATACAATAGAAATTACGAATGAGCCAAAAGATTAGAATAAAACTGAAGTCGTACGATCACAATCTGGTTGATAAATCAGCAGAGAAAATTGTGAAAACTGTTAAAACGACAGGTGCGGTTGTAAGCGGGCCAATACCTCTTCCAACGCATAAACGGATATTCACGGTATTGCGTTCACCTTTTGTGAACAAAAAGTCAAGAGAACAATTTCAACTTAGTTCATTTAAAAGACTTTTGGATATTTACAGTTCCACTCCGAAAACCATTGATGCATTAATGAAGCTTGAATTGCCCAGTGGTGTGGAAGTAGAAATAAAAGTTTGATAATATAAACAAATAATAAAATGCCAGGATTAATTGGAAAAAAAGTGGGTATGACCTCTGTTTTCGACGATAACGGAAACAATCTTGCTTGCACAGTAATTGAAGCAGGGCCTTGCATTGTTACCCAGATTAAATCTGAGGAAACAGATGGCTATGATGCAATTCAGTTGGCGTTTGGAGAGAAAAAAGAAAAACATACCCCGAAGGCCATGATAGGACATTTTAAAAAGGCAGGAACAACACCAAAAAATAGAATGATCGAACTGAAAGGCTTCGTAAAAGATTGGAAAGTGGGCGATATTATTACAGTTGATTACTTTAAAAATGATATTTGGTTAGATGTTAAGGGTGTTAGCAAAGGTAAAGGTTTCCAGGGTGTTGTTAAAAGACACGACTTTAGAGGTGTAAACGATGCTACACATGGTCAGCATAACCGAAACAGAGCTCCCGGTTCATTGGGTGCTTCATCATATCCTTCCAGGGTGTTCAAAGGAATGAGAATGGCCGGTCGTGATGGTGGTAATAATGTAAAGGTTATTAACCTGAAAATTGTGAAAATTATCCCTGAAAAGAACCTGTTGTTGCTGAATGGTGCAGTGCCTGGTTCAAAAGGTTCGTATGTGATTGTAGAAAGCCCTGAAAGGGTATAAATAAAATGTCGGTAACATGGAATTAACAGTTTTAAACATAGCTGGTGAAGATACCGGTAAAAAGGTTGAATTGAAGGATACCATCTTTGGATTGGAACCCAACGATCATGCAATATACCTGGAAGTTAAGCAACTGCTCGCAAACAAACGACAGGGTACGCATAAGTCAAAAGAACGCAGTGAAGTGGTTGGAAGTACCAAAAAGATTAAAAGACAAAAAGGTACCGGAACTGCTCGTGCCGGAGATATCAAATCACCCATTTTTCGGGGCGGGGGACGAACTTTTGGGCCAAGCCCGAGAGATTACCGGTTTAAATTGAATAAAAAAGTTAAAAGGCTTGCAAGATTTTCAGCGCTGTCATATAAAGCTAAACTTAACGAAATTAAAATTCTTGAGGATTTTAATTTTGAAGCACCAAAAACAAAGGATTATGTAAGTATGATAAATAACCTTGAAGTGGATAGTAAAAAATCATTGCTTGTGCTAGCTCAACCAAATCGAAACCTGGTTTTATCATCAAGAAATATCCCTGGCACCGAGGTAATTACTTTGTCAGAGCTAAATACTTACAAAATAATGAATGCATCTGCATTGCTTTTTGTTGAAAGTTCGTTGAATCAATTACAGGAAAAGGCATAAATAAATATTAGTATAATGGAAGTATTATTAAAGCCAATTGTAACAGAAAAAATGACCACGTTGGGAGATACCCTGAACCGGTATGGCTTTATTGTCGACAAAAAGGCCAATAAGCTGCAGATACAAAAGGCAATAGAAGAGCTTTATGGCGTGTCGGTAGATGCAGTAAATACCATGAAATACGGTGGCAAAACGAAAACCAGGTATACAAAAACCGGTTTCCAGAGAGGAAAAACGAAAGCATTTAAAAAGGCAATAATTACATTGGCTGAAGGAGAAACGATTGATTTTTATAGCAATATCTAATTAACATGGCTGTAAGAAAATTAAAACCTGTAACACCAGGACAAAGACATAAGATAGTTAGTACATTTGACGAGATCACAAAGTCGAAGCCCGAAAAGTCACTGCTTGCTCCGCTGAAGAAATCCGGCGGTAGAAACAGTGCAGGAAAAATGACCGTCCGCTACGTTGGTGGTGGTCATAAAAAGAGGTATAGAATTATCGATTTTGCCCGGGATAAAGAAGGTGTACCTGCAATAGTGGAATCCATTGAGTATGATCCTAACAGGACAGCAAGAATTGCCTTGTGCATTTATGATGATGGCGAGAAACGCTATATTATCGCTCCCAATGGATTAAAGGTAGGACAGAAAGTGCTGTCGGGTTCGAAAATTGCACCTGAAGTGGGAAATGCGTTATATTTATCGGATATTCCGTTGGGTACAGTAATTCATAATATTGAGTTACATCCCGGACAGGGAGGTGTATTGGCCAGAAGCGCCGGTGCATATGCACAGTTAACTTCCAGGGATGGTAAATATGCCATTATCAAACTTCCCTCCGGTGAATCACGCATGGTACTTATTACCTGTAAGGCCACCATCGGTACGGTATCAAATTCGGACCACGGCCTTGAGCGATCCGGTAAAGCAGGACGATCCAGGTGGTTAGGACGACGTCCAAGAGTGCGAGGTGTGGCAATGAACCCGGTGGATCACCCGATGGGTGGTGGTGAAGGACGAGCATCCGGTGGTCATCCAAGATCTCGAACAGGAAAAATTTCCAAAGGATATAAAACACGGTCTAAAAAGAAGAAATCTGATAAGTTTATTATTGAAAGAAGAAAGACGAAAAAGTAATATAGAATAACATGAGTAGATCAATTAAAAAAGGTCCTTTTGTAGATTTTAAGATCGAAAAGAGGATTTCGGACATGAACGATTCCGGCAAAAAGTCGGTGATTAAAACATGGTCAAGAAGATCAATGGTTTTACCCGATTTTGTTGGACATACAATTGCTGTTCACAACGGGAATAAGTTCATACCAGTTTATATTACTGAAAATATGGTTGGACATAAACTTGGTGAATTTGCACCAACACGGTTGTTCAGAGGACATGCCGGTAACAGAAAGTAATGATTGTAACACCGAATGATATAACAAATAACAATGGGTGCTAGAAAAAGAAATACAGCAGAACAACGAAAAGAAGAGAGGGAAAACCAATATTTTGCGGTTTTAAGAAATTGTCCTTCTTCGCCGCGCAAAATGCGATTGGTCATTGACATGATTCGCGGAATGGAAGTTAACAGAGCACTGGATGTGTTAAAATTCACCTCGAAGGATGCCGCGAAGGATGTTGAAAAACTTCTTTTATCTGCCATTGCCAACTGGCAAAACAAAAACGAAGGTGTTCGTTTGGAAGAAGCAAATTTATTCGTCAAAGAAGCATACGTTGATCAGGCCAGAACATTGAAAAGAATTCGACCAGCGCCTCAGGGACGTGCGCATCGAATTCGCAAAAGGTCAAATCACGTTACCCTGGTTGTGGATAGCATAAAGGTAAATGCAGAAGAAACTGAAACAAATTAATGCTCAATGGGACAAAAAGTAAATCCAATAGGAAATAGATTAGGAATCATCAGAGGATGGGACTCAAACTGGTTCGGCGGAAGAAACTATGCCGACAAACTGGTTGAAGATTTCAAAATCAGGGAATACCTGAATGCCCGTCTGGCCAAAGCAAGTGTTTCCAAAATAATCATTGAACGGACATTAAAGCTTATTACCGTTACTGTTAATACAGCTCGCCCCGGTATTATCATCGGAAAAGGCGGACAGGAAGTTGATAAGTTAAAAGAGGAACTAAAGAAGATAACCAAGAAGGAGGTTCAAATCAATATTTTTGAAGTGAAACGACCTGAACTTGATGCTACCATCGTTGCCAATAATGTTGCAAGACAGGTAGAAGGTAAAATCTCCTACAGAAGAGCTGTGAAAATGGCCATGGCATCAACAATGCGAATGGGAGCTGAAGGAATTAAAGTATTGGTTTCAGGAAGATTAGGTGGTGCTGAAATGGCTCGTACTGAAACCTATAAAGAAGGTAGAATTCCATTGCACACGCTAAGGGCAGATGTGGATTATGCTCTTGCAGAGGCACTTACAAAGGTTGGCCTGATAGGTGTAAAAGTATGGATATGCAATGGCGAAGTTTATGGCAAACGCGATCTCTCTCCGAATATCGGTTCGAAAGGTACAAAGCCAAAAGGATTTAAGAAAAGAAGAAAATAAGACAATTGGATTGCACAGATAATTTGTAAACAAGATGTTACAACCAAAGAAAACAAAATTCAGAAGAAGGCAAAAAGGGCGGATGAAAGGAAATGCCCAGCGCGGTAACCAACTCGCTTTTGGCTCTTTTGGGATAAAAGCGTTGCAGTCGGCATGGATTACAGGTAGACAACTTGAAGCAGCGCGGCAGGCAGTAACACGTTATATGAAACGTGAAGGACAAATATGGATACGTATTTTCCCCGATAAGCCGATTACAAAAAAGCCGGCAGAGGTTCGGATGGGTAAAGGAAAAGGTGCTCCGGAAGGATTCGTTGCCCCCGTAACACCGGGTCGGGTCATTATCGAAGCCGAAGGTGTACCCTTTGAAGTAGCCAAGGAAGCACTTCGCCTGGCAGCGCAAAAACTGCCCATTACAACAAAGTTTGTTGTACGTAAAGATTATGCTGAATAAAATTGTTCAATATATTGAATCATGAAGAACTCAGAAGTAAGGGAATTAACAACCGCGGAATTGATAGAACGCATCGAAAATGAGGAAAGCTTTTTGGTTAAGCAACGTTTGAACCATGCTGTTTCTCCATTGGACAATCCCATGAAAATAAAGGATACTCGAAAAAACATCGCCAGGTTAAAAACTGAGCTGCGAAAAAGACAACTTGAAGAAACGAAATAGTTTAAGAATCAATGGAAAATAATAGGAATTTACGCAAAGAACGGGTTGGCATCGTTGTTAGCAACAAAATGGATAAGTCCATTGTAATTGCGGTGAAAACGAAAGTTAAGCACCCCATATATGGTAAATTTGTTAACCATACATCAAAATTTATGGCGCACGACGGTAAAAATGAAAGTAACATTGGTGATATTGTCAAAATTATGGAGACGCGCCCACTGAGCAAAAATAAAACATGGAGATTGGTTGAAATATTAGAAAGAGCTAAATAGTCATGATACAACAAGAAAGTAAATTAGCAGTTGCAGATAACAGCGGGGCCAAAGAGGTACTCTGTGTGAGAGTGCTGGGAGGTACCAAAAAAAGATATGCCTCGGTTGGTGATAAAATAGTTGTTACTGTTAAAAGCGCCATACCTTCCGGTGAGATCAAGAAAGGAACAGTTTCAAAAGCGGTTGTTGTTCGCACAAGGAAAGAAATCCGACGTATAGATGGTTCTTATATCAGGTTTGATGATAATGCTGTCGTACTTTTAAATAACCTTGGCGAAATGAGAGGTACACGCATTTTCGGTCCTGTTGCCAGAGAACTTCGTGATCAGTATATGAAAATTATTTCATTGGCACCTGAAGTATTATAAAATTATTAAAGTAAGATCCAATGCAAAAAAAATTACATATTAAAAAAGGTGATACTGTCCAGGTTATCACCGGAGAGTCAAAAGGAGTGCAGGGAAGGGTGCTGGAGGTTATCAGAAGCAAAGACAGGGCTATTGTTGAAGGTGTAAACATGGTATCTAAACATACCAAACCAAATGCAGAACAGCCCAATGGAGGGATCGTTAAAAAAGAAGGACCAGTGCATATTTCAAACCTGTTGTTGATTGATCCTTCATCCGGGGAGCCAACTAGAATTGGTCGTCGGAGAAATGATGACGGTAAATTAGTCCGCTATGCAAAAAAATCTGGGGAGGAAATTAAGTAATGGAATACGTACCAAATTTAAAAAAACGATACAAAGAAGAAATTGTTTCTTCGCTGCAAAACGAGTTTAAGTACAAATCGGTAATGCAGGTTCCGAAACTTAAAAAAATTGTTATCAATCAGGGTGTTGGAGACGCCGTAGCTGATAAGAAATTAATTGATGTTGCCCAACAGGAACTTTCAATAATTGCCGGACAAAAATCTGTACAGACAATGTCAAAAAAAGACATTTCAAATTTTAAACTCCGTAGGAAAATGCCTATTGGTGTGAAAGTTACACTGCGAAGGGAACGCATGTATGAATTTTTGGAAAGATTAATCAGCGTTTCATTACCCCGGATTAGAGACTTTAACGGCATTAACAGTAAATTCGACGGCAGAGGTAATTATACACTGGGTATTTCAGAACAAATTATCTTCCCGGAGATAGATATTGATAAAATAAATAAGATTTTAGGAATGGAAATTACCTTTGTTACGTCTGCAAATACCGATGAAGAAGGTTTTGCATTGCTGCGTGAATTTGGGTTACCATTTAAAAATATTAAAAAGAAATAATTATGGCTAAGGAATCAATGAAAGCGCGAGAAGTAAAGCGTAAAAAAATGGTTGACCAGTATGCCGAGAAAAGAGCACGTTTAAAAGCGGAAGGTGATTATGTCGGAT
Organism: uncultured Bacteroidales bacterium; assembly: GCA_964486145.1. Lineage (GTDB taxonomy): Bacteria > Bacteroidota > Bacteroidia > Bacteroidales > JAAAOM01 > CAZAMT01. The sequence continues at coordinate 23,413 of CAZAMT010000013.1, read as the reverse complement.
TAAGCAGGTTACCAAGAAATTCAAATCCAATACGACTTCACAACCGCTGCAAACTTACTGGTAGACCAAAAGGATATATCCGTCAGTTTGGAATTTCAAGGATTACCTTTAGGGAAATGGCTTCGCAAGGTTTAATACCTGGTGTTAAGAAAGCAAGTTGGTAAACATTACATATTAAAATTTTTTGATGGCAATATATATTTAAAGCAATGACAGATCCGATAGCAGATTATTTGACGAGAATTCGAAACGGGATTTTGGCAAAACATAAAGTTGTTGAAATTCCGGCTTCAAACATAAAAAGGGATATAACAAAAATATTGTTCGACAAAGGGTATATCCTTAGCTATAAATTTGAAGACGACAATCTTCAGGGAAAAATAAAAATAGCTTTGAAATATAATCCTGAGAATAAGAAGGCAGCTATTAAATCTATTAGCAGAGCCAGTAGACCAGGGTTAAGAAAATATGTGAAACACGATGAGTTACCAAGAGTTCTGAATGGGCTGGGGGTAGCTATCATGTCAACTTCCAGAGGTGTTATGACTGACAAAGAAGCGCGCCAGTTAAGCATCGGAGGAGAGGTATTATGTTATGTTTATTAAATCGGAGGAAACAGAATGTCACGTATAGGAAAATTACCGATACAAATACCAAATGAAGTTACTGTTGATATTAGCAATGATAACACGGTCACTGTGAAAGGCCCCAAAGGAGAGATGACCCAAAAAGTTGATGTTGACATAAAAGTAAAGGTGGAAGATAATCAAGTCATTTTTGAACGTCCTACCGAACAAAAACGACACAAATCCTTGCATGGACTGTATCGTTCATTGGTAAACAATATGGTTATTGGTGTTTCGGAAGGTTACACCATTAAGCAAGAACTGGTTGGTGTTGGTTTCAGAGCTGATGCCAAGGGGCAAAACCTAACGCTCAGCCTGGGTTATTCACATGATATTCAAATTGAGTTGCCCCCGGAAATTAAAGTTGAAGCAGTTACCGAACGTAGAGCCAATCCAATCATCACTCTTACAAGTGTTGATAAACAACTGATAGGTCATGTGGCATCAAAAATCAGATCGTTAAGACCACCAGAACCTTACAAAGGAAAAGGTATTAAGTTTGTCGGTGAACAAATACGAAGAAAAGCTGGTAAAGCTGCTAGTGTTTAATAATTAATGACTAAATAAAATGGCTTTAGCAAAGCAACAACGAAGATTTAGAATCAGAAAACGCATCCGGAAGAATCTTGAGGGTACTTCAGAACGTCCACGTTTATGTGTTTTTAGGAGTAATAAAGATTTTTATGCTCAAATTATTGATGATACTGATGGAAAAACATTGTTATCAGTTTCATCAAAAGCAAAGGAATTAGCCGGGAATAAAGAAGGTGACAAAATTGCACAGGCAAAACAGGTTGGTAAATTAGCGGCAGATAAAGCGAAACAAGCTGGATTTAGCAAAGTTGTATTTGACCGTAGCGGTTATCTGTATCATGGTAGAGTTAAAGCATTTGCTGATGCTGCACGTGAAGGAGGTTTAAAATTTTAAGAAATGGCACAAAGTATAAGAAAAGTAAAAACCAGTGATCTCGAATTAAAGGACCGGTTGGTAAGCATCCAACGTGTAACAAAAGTTACCAAAGGCGGAAGGACCTTCAGTTTTTCTGCCATTGTTGTTGTTGGTAATGAAGATGGCATTGTCGGTTATGGCCTTGGTAAAGCAAATGAGGTTACCACAGCAATTTCAAAAGGTATTGAAGATGCTAAAAAGAGCTTGATTAAAGTTCCGGTTATCAATGGAACTATTCCGCACGAGCAATTGGCCAAGTATGGCGGCGCCAGTGTTTTTATGAAACCGGCTTCATCTGGTACAGGTGTAAAAGCGGGAGGTGCTATGCGGGCAGTGTTAGAGAGTGTTGGTATCAAAGATGTTCTGGCAAAATCAAAAGGATCTGCAAATCCACATAACCTTGTGAAAGCAACGTTCGAAGCATTACTCGAATTGCGCGATGCGTACACGGTTGCACAACATCGTAGAGTTACACTTGATAAAGTCTTTAACGGATAAGATTCAAACAATGGGAAAGATAAAAATTACATATTCAAAGAGTAAAATTGGTAGCAATCAGCGCCAAAAGAAAACGATTGAAGCTCTTGGATTGAAAAAACTTAACAACTCTGTTGAAGTGGAAGGCACACCACAAATAATGGGGATGGTTGAAAAAGTAAGTCATCTCGTGACCGTCGAAAAATTGTAGTTATTATTAATTTTGAAGAGTAAAATGGATTTAAGCAATTTAAAACCAGCGGAAGGTTCTGTAAAAACAAATAAACGTTTAGGACGGGGACAAGGTTCTGGCCGCGGCGGGACATCTACTCGCGGACATAAAGGTGCTAAGTCGCGTTCTGGTTACAGCAAAAAGATCGGATTTGAGGGCGGACAGATGCCGCTTCAGAGAAGGGTCCCCAAATACGGGTTTAAAAATATAAACCGAATTGAATACAAAGGCATAAATATTGACACGCTTCAGGCTTTAGCTGAAAAGAAAAACCTGACAACCATTGATGTTCAAACACTCGTGGATGCCGGGCTGATTTCAAAAAATGAGCGGGTGAAAATACTGGGTAATGGCTCATTATCAACAAAACTGGAAGTAAATGCGCATGCTTTTTCAAAATCCGCAGTAAAAGCCATTGAAGCATTAGAAGGAACTGCTAAAACAATAGATTGATGAAAAAATTCTTCGAGACCCTAAAAAATATTTACAAAATTGAGGATTTAAGGGCCCGGATAGGCTATACCCTGGGTATTATACTTATTTACAGACTTGGGGCTCATGTCACATTGCCAGGTGTCGATCCTAATCAGCTTTCAGCTTTAAAACAACAAACTGCAGATGGAGTATTGGGTTTGCTTGATATGTTTTCGGGTGGAGCTTTTTCTCAGGCATCCATATTTGCCCTTGGTATCATGCCATATATTTCTGCATCAATTGTTATTCAGCTTTTAACTATCGCAGTCCCCTATTTCCAAAGATTACAAAGGGAGGGTGAAAGCGGAAGAAGAAAAATGAATCAGATTACAAGGTATTTGACTTTAATCATACTTCTGATTCAGGCACCTACATACCTGGTGAATTTAAATGCGCAGCTACCACCATCAGCTTTTGTCATGGGAGGGGCTTACTTTAAAATCTCGTCTGTGATTATTTTAACTGCCGGAACCATGTTTGTTATGTGGCTTGGTGAAAAAATTACAGATAAAGGTATCGGCAACGGAATATCATTAATTATAATGATTGGTATTATTGCCCGGTTGCCGATTGCATTCGGCTTTGAAGTGGATATGCGTCTGGGATCCGCTGCAGGTGGTGGACTTATTGCACTGCTAATTGAAATACTGTTGCTCTTTGCTGTATTTGTATTTTCCATCATGCTCGTTCAGGGAACCCGAAAAATTCCGGTACAATATGCAAAACGCATTGTTGGAAATAAGCAATATGGAGGAGTACGGCAGTACATTCCACTTAAAGTAAATGCTGCCGGTGTTATGCCAATCATTTTTGCCCAGGCAATCATGATGTTTCCGGTAATGTTCTTTAGCAGGTTTGATGCTACCACAGGATTGGCCTCAGCATTCCGTTACGATGGATTCTGGTACAATTTTGTTTTTGCAATATTAATCATTGCTTTTACATATTTTTATACGGCCATTACCATTAATCCAACGCAGATGGCCGAGGACATGAAGAAGAATGGCGGATTTATTCCGGGTGTAAAGCCTGGGAAAAGAACGGTAGATTTTCTGGATACAGTGATGTCCAGGATTACATTACCTGGTTCGATATTTTTGGCATTAATAGCCGTATTGCCTGCTTTTGCGATGATAGCCGGTGTCAATAACCAGTTTGCACAATTTTTTGGTGGAACATCGCTGTTAATTTTAGTTGGTGTAGTGCTGGATACATTGCAACAAATTGAAAGTCATTTGTTAATGCGTCATTATGATGGCTTAATGAAATCAGGAAGAATAAAGGGCAGGGCAGGTGGTGCTGCTGCCGCAATTTAGATAAAAAAAGTTCTTTGATGGGGGTTTATAAAAGTGACGAAATAGAGATTATCCGGGAAAACAACCTGTTGGTGTCAAAAACACTGGCAGAGGTTGCTAAAATGATTCGTCCCGGAATTTCCACCGAAGCACTTGATAAAGTAGCTGAGGAGTTTATCAGGGATCATCATGCGGTGCCTGGGTTTCTGGGATACCGTGGATTTCCTAAGTCACTTTGTACATCTGTAAATAACCAGGTTGTACATGGTATTCCCTCTAAGTATGAATTGAAAGATGGTGACATCATCTCTGTTGATTGTGGTACCAAAATGAAAGGGTTTTATGGTGACACTGCTTATACCTTTGTTGTAGGAGAAGTGGATGATGAGATAAAAAGTTTGTTGCAAACAACAAAAGAAGCTTTATTTGCAGGTATCGAGAGCGCAGTTGCCGGAAGGAGAGTTGGAGATATAAGTTACTCCGTTCAACAATATTGCGAGTCAGCCGGTTATTCTGTGGTAAGAGAAATGGTTGGTCATGGATTAGGAAAAAACATGCACGAGCCTCCGGAGGTTCCCAATTATGGAAGACGAGGAACAGGATCGAAGCTGAAAAAAGGAATGGTGCTATGCATTGAGCCCATGATTAATCTTGGAAGAAAGGAAATAAGGCAGGAAAAAGACGGATGGACAATCACAACAGTTGATGGAAAGCCATCAGCACATTACGAACTGGCAGTGGCCATCGATAATGGTGAAGCAAATGTATTATCAACATTTAAATATATCGAAGAAGAATTAGCTAAAAGGAATTAACGATATGGCGAAGCAACCATCAATTGAACAAGACGGAACAATAACAGAAGCATTATCAAATGCAATGTTCCGGGTTGAACTGGAAAACGGGCACATTATCACAGCTCACATTTCCGGGAAAATGAGAATGCATTACATTAAAATATTACCAGGTGACAGAGTAAAAGTTGAAATGTCACCTTATGATTTAACCAAAGGAAGAATTACGTATAGATATAAATAAACGAATACAAAATGAAGGTTCGAGCATCTGTAAAAAAGCGTAGTGCTGACTGTAAAGTTGTCAGACGTAAAGGCAGGGTTTATGTTATCAATAAAAAAAATCCGAAGTTTAAACAACGTCAAGGTTAATAATATACAATAATTACACATATGGCTAGAATAGTTGGTGTAGATTTACCAAGAAATAAAAGAGGAGAAATAGGGCTGACCTACATCTACGGAGTAGGAAGAAGTACAGCCGGTAAAATTCTTGACCAGGCAGGCATTGATAAAAACATAAAAGTTGAGGACTGGTCGGATGATCATATTGCCAAGGTCCGGAAAATTGTTAATGAGCATATTAAAGTAGAAGGTGAATTACGCTCAGAGGTACAATTAAATATTAAAAGGCTGATGGACATCGGTTGTTACAGAGGAATACGTCACCGTATCGGATTGCCGGTGCGTGGCCAATCAACAAAGAACAACGCACGAACCCGTAAAGGCCGGAAAAAGACCATTGCAAACAAAAAGAAAGCAACCAAATAATATAGATTTTAATTACTATGGCGAAGAAGACTGGTACATCAAAGAAGAAGGTAGTTAAGGTTGAACCTGTAGGACAGGCTCATATACATGCTTCTTTTAATAATATCATCATTTCACTAACAAACAATAGTGGTCAGGTGATTTCATGGGCATCAGCCGGAAAAATGGGCTTTAGGGGATCAAAAAAGAATACTCCTTACGCAGCTCAAATGGCAGCTGAGAACTGTTCAAAAGTTGCTTATGATTTGGGTTTACGAAAGGTAAAGGTTTATGTCAAAGGCCCGGGGTCAGGCAGGGAATCTGCTATCAGGACAATCCATACAAACGGTATTGAAGTGACTGAAATTGTGGATGTAACACCGTTACCTCACAATGGTTGCAGACCTGCAAAGAGAAGAAGAGTTTAATTTAGATCAACTTAAATAATAAGGTTAATACATGGCAAGATACGTTGGACCAAGAACCAAAATTGCTAGAAAGTTCGGTGAACCGATTTATGGCGCGGATAAACATTTTGAGAAAAAAAATTATCCTCCCGGACATCATGGAATAAATAAAAGAAGAAGAAAACAATCAGAATACGGTGTACAGCTACAGGAAAAACAAAAGGCCAAGTACACGTACGGAGTGCTCGAAAAGCAATTCAGAAATCTGTTTGAAAAAGCATCCAGAAGTAAAGGCGTAACAGGTGAGGTGCTTCTTCAGTTACTCGAATCAAGGCTGGATAATGTGGTTTTCCGTCTTGGCATTGCGCCTACCAGAGCCGGTGCGAGACAACTTGTTTCTCATCGTCACATTACTGTAAACGGCGATATTGTTAACATACCATCGTATTTGTTGCGTTCAGGTGATATCATTGGAGTGCGGGAAAAATCAAAATCACTGGAAGTTATTGTTGATTCGCTTGAGGGAACAAGTTATGCACAAACACCCTGGCTTGAGTGGGATCAGGCACAAATGGCTGGGAAATTTGTTACCCGTCCGGAAAGGGAAGAAATTCCTGAAAATATTAAAGAACAATTAATTGTAGAGTTGTACTCAAAATAATTCTTATATGGCAATACTTGCTTTTCAAAAACCAGATAAGGTCATCATGCTTGAATCGGACGAGTTTTCAGGTAAATTTGAATTTCGTCCGTTAGAGCCTGGATATGGTATAACCGTTGGGAATGCGCTCAGACGCATTCTTTTATCCTCACTTGAAGGATATTCCATTACAACGGTTAACATTGATGGAGTTGAACATGAGTTTTCTACCATCACCGGGGTTATGGAAGATGTAACCGAGGTTATATTAAACCTGAAACAAATTCGGTTTAAAAAACTCATTGAGGATGTTAATGACGAAAAAATCGTTGTTAATATTTCAGGTAAAGAAGTTTTAAAAGCTGGTGACCTCAATAAATTTCTTAGTGGATTCGAAGTGCTGAACACAGAACACGTGATCTGCCATATGGATCCCGCTGTAAAATTCCAAATGGAAATATCAATAAACAAAGGTAGAGGATATGTCCCGGCCGAAGAGAATAAACCGCTTGATGCAGAAATAGGTCTAATTCCATTGGATGCCATTTTTACACCGATAAAAAATGTAAAATATACCATCGAAAATTATCGTGTAGAACAAAAAACGGACTACGAAAAACTTATCATGGAAATTACCACCGATGGGTCCGTTCATCCTAAAGATGCATTAAAAGAAGCCGCAAAAATTCTTATTTATCATTTCATGTTATTCTCTGATGAAAAAATTACGCTGGATTCAGAAGAAAGCATGGCAAATGAAGAATTTGACGAGGAAGTGCTTCACATGCGGCAGTTATTGAAAACCAAACTCGTAGATCTCGATTTATCAGTGAGAGCCTTGAATTGTCTCAAAGCTGCTGAAGTTGAAACACTTGGAGATTTGGTTAAATTTAATAAAAATGACCTGCTGAAATTCCGGAATTTTGGTAAGAAATCTCTTACCGAACTTGATGAGTTGCTTGACAGCATGAACTTATCTTTCGGGATGGATGTGGCAAAATATAAACTGGATAAAGACTAAATCACGATTCATATTTAGTCATAGATAGAAAATTCGGAAAGTAATTAAAAGATGAGACACAGGAAGAGCTTCAATCACTTAAGCAGAAAAGCCGGGCACCGCAAAGCGATGCTTGCAAATATGGCCACTTCGTTGATTATTCATAAAAGGATTGAAACAACAACCGCAAAAGCGAAAGCTTTGCGGATGTATGTTGAGCCATTGATTACAAAATCAAAGAATGATTCAACGCATTCCCGCAGAGTTGTTTTCAGTTATCTTCAAAACAAGGATGCTGTCAATGAACTATTTAGGGAGGTATCAACAAAGATTGCCACCAGGCCCGGAGGATATACGCGTATTTTAAAAACGGGTAGCAGACCGGGTGATAATGCAGATATGTGTATTATTGAACTTGTTGATTACAATGAAAACTTATTGGCAGTAACGGAGGAATCGAAAACCAAAGCCGGCACAACCCGCAGACGCAGAAGACGGGGTGGTGGTAAAGGAAGTACAAGCACGGAGTCAGCAGCTCAGAAACAGGAAAAAACCGAAGAAGTAACAGAAAAAGATACTTCCGAAGATCAACATGCAGAAGAGGCCGCCAGCGCTGTTAAAACCGATGAGGTTATTTCTGATGCTGAAGTAATTGAAGAAACAAAAGAGGAGAAAGATAAACCGGAAGAACAGGCCTCCGGTGAGGAGGATGTTAAAGCGAAAAGTGATTTAGAAGCAGAATCAACCGCGGAAGAGCCTAAAAAAGAAGAGGACAAGGAAGAGAAAAAGGATAACGAAGAAAAATAGCAACAACATAGTTTTTTTCTCTATGGAAAATATTGAAAAATGGGATGAGGTGTGAAATTACTTTATCCCATTTTTTGTTTACAATTTTATGAAGTAATTTCAACCATTGTTTCAGCAGAAAGTTAAGTAAATAATAAAACACATATATTAATCATTAAAAATTATATCATGGGAAAAATAATCGACGTACATGCACGTGAAATTCTTGATTCACGAGGTAATCCTACCATAGAAGTAGAGGTTACGCTTGAAAGTGGTTTTGCAGGACGTGCAGCAGTGCCATCAGGTGCCTCTACAGGTGAAAATGAAGCGCTTGAGCTTCGCGATGGTGATAAAAGCCGGTATCTTGGAAAAGGAGTACAGAAGGCTGTGGATAACGTAAACAATGTGATTGCCAAAGAGATTGTGGGTATGTTTGTACTTGAACAGGTGGCTATCGATAAGAAAATGCTTGAGCTTGATGGTACATCAACCAAAAGCAAATTGGGTGCTAATGCCATGTTGGGTGTTTCACTTGCTGCGGCTAAAGCAGCATCTGCATATTTGCAAATACCTCTTTATCGCTATATTGGCGGTACAAATGCCAAAAAGTTACCTGTACCTATGATGAATATTATCAACGGTGGTTCACATTCGGATGCTCCTATTGCATTTCAGGAATTTATGATTCGTCCGGTGGGTGCTCCAAATTTTAAAGAAGCATTACGAATGGGCGCGGAAGTATTTCATGCATTGAAAAAAGTATTGAAAGAACGTGACTTAAGCACAGCGGTTGGGGATGAAGGTGGTTTTGCTCCCGAACTGGAAGGTACCGAAGATGCTCTTGAAACAATCATCAAAGCCATTGAATCTGCAGGATACAAGCCAGGAAGAAAAGAAGAAGGTGGTGATGTTTCTCTCGCGCTGGATTGCGCTGCATCCGAATTTTTTAAGGATGGAAAATATGATTACACCATGTTTGAAGGTGATAAAGGCGCAGTAAGGTCATCAGAAGAGCAGGCACAGTATCTTCAGGAATTGATGGAAAAATACCCGATTGATTCAATCGAAGATGGAATGGATGAAGGTGATTGGGATGGTTGGAAAGTGTTAACGGATAAAATTGGTGATAAATGCCAGTTGGTAGGTGATGACTTATTTGTAACCAATGTAGAATTCCTTAAGAAAGGTATTGATATGGGATGTGCCAATTCAATTTTAATTAAAGTAAATCAAATTGGAACCCTTACTGAAACACTGGATGCAATTGATATGGCGCATCGGGCTGGATACACATCAGTTACCTCACATCGGTCAGGTGAAACTGAAGATGCAACCATTGCCGATATTGCAGTTGCGACCAATTCAGGACAGATTAAAACAGGATCATTAAGTCGTTCCGACAGAATGGCTAAATACAATCAGTTGTTGCGAATTGAAGAAGAACTTGAAGATACAGCACAGTTCTAAATGTTATTACAAACAACAATATTTTTTTAAAAGGGCATTAAAAAATGCCCTTTTTATTTAGAAATTATATAAACTTTTAACCTGTTTTGATGTTAGTATTTACATAACCCATTAAAATATCTACATATGTCCAACCTGAAAGATAAACTGTATGATAAAATACAGGCCTGGAGGCCACGTACGGAAAAATTGATGAAAGATCACGGTGATATCGTGGTTGATACAGTAACCATAGGAAAAATACTGGGAGGTATGCGGGGGCTAAAATGCCTGGTAACGGACATTTCAAACCTCGATCCGGAAGAAGGAATACGTTACAGGGGGTTTACGCTACCTGAAATATTTAAAAAACTACCCAAACCCGGTGGTTCCGAAATGCCTTACGTGGAAGGTCTTGTTTATCTTTTACTAACCGGGGATATACCTACCGATAAAGAGGTTGCCGAGGTGGACGATGAATTTAAAAAACGAAGGATTTTACCACGTTACGTTTGTGAAGTGATTGATGCATTTCCCGCTGCGAGCCATCCAATGGCGATCTTCTCAACAGCTATCCTGACATTGCATCGTGAATCATTTTTTGCCAAAAAGTATAAAACCGGATTGCCGAAGCACGAATTTTGGGATCCTACCTACGAAGATACACTCAACCTGTTGGCAAAACTGCCCGAGATAGGGGCTTATATTTACTCCAAACTATACCGTGGGGGTGAACGAATCCATAGCAATCCGGATCTGGATTTTGGAGGTAATTTCGCGCACATGATGGGGATTGATAAGCCTTATGATGATGTAGCTCGAATGCATTTTATATTGCACAGTGACCATGAAAGTGGAAATGTAAGTGCGCATACCGGTCATCTGGTGGCAAGCACCTTATCTGATATATATTTGTCCATCTCAGCAATGATTAACGGATTAGCAGGACCATTACACGGACTCGCGAATCAGGAAGTATTGCGTTGGTTACTGGAAGTGAAAGATAAAATGGGGGAAAAAACTCCATCCGAGGACGAAATGAAACAATTTGTGTGGGATACGTTGAATTCAGGTCAGGTGATTCCTGGATTTGGCCATGCAGTCCTCAGAAAAACAGACCCACGATATTCCATTCAACGGGATTTTAGTTTAAAGCATTTGCCGAACGATCCAATCTTTAAACTTGTGAATTTACTTTTCAATGTAGTACCTCCAATTTTAAAGGAACAGGGTAAAGCGAAAAATCCCTGGCCCAATGTAGATGCACAGTCTGGCACCATACAATGGCATTATGGTGTGAAAGAATATGATTTTTATACTGTATTGTTTGGTATTGGAAGAGCCATTGGAATTTCTGCGAACATTATTTGGGACAGGGCATTGCTGTATCCTCTTGAAAGGCCAAAATCACTAACTACAGGCATGCTGGAACAGATTGCCCAAAAGACTGGTAAAAAACAACAAACAGAATCGTGATAAGCTCCAATCTTCCAGTAACTAAGTTCCGTTGATCACTGCCATTGGGCAATTGTATCGGCGTATAATATTTATTGTTGACGATTTGTAACACATTTATTTATTCAATCCGTTTTTATTCATAGCTTCGCCTGAATAATATTTTACTACAAAATTATGGCATATTCAGGCTTAAGCCAGTTTATTAAGGTGCTGGATGAATCCGGTGAATTGCTAAGAGTTCAAACGTTTGTTGATCCGTACCTTGAAATTGCGGAACTTACTGATAGAATAAGTAAGACAGCGGATGGAGGAAAGGCCCTCCTGTTTGAAAATACCGGAACATCATTTCCTGTGTTAATAAATGCTTTTGGTTCAAAAAAAAGAATCGCGCTTGCACTTGGATTAGATGATTTGGAAGAGGTAGGAGAAGAAATAGTTGGATTGATAGGAAAGATCACTGCTCCCAGGGAAAATATACTTCAGAAATTATCATTACTACCTTTGCTATCAAAAATTTCGTCTTGGATGCCGGGAAAAGTCTCCGGTCGGGCCAATTGCCAGGATGTTGTTTTAAAACCGGGCGATTTAACCAGATTGCCTGTGTTGACCTGCTGGCCACATGATGGCGGCCCCTTTGTAACTTTACCTATGGTTATTACCAAAGATCCTGAAACAGGGAACCGGAATGTGGGTATGTATCGGTTACAGGTTTTTGGGGCAAACCTGACCGGAATGCATTGGCATAAACATAAAACCGGGGCGCGGCATTTTGATAAATACAAGGCCCTTGATAAGAAAATGCCCATTGCTGTTGCCCTGGGGGGAGATCCATCGTTTATTTATGCAGCCACAGCGCCGTTGCCGGAAAATATGGATGAGTTTATACTGGCAGGGTTTCTTCGAAAAAAGCGGGTTGATATGGTACAGGCAATCACACAGGATATTCAGGTGCCAGCAGATGCCGATATCATAATTGAGGGATATGTGGATCCGAAGGAAGCCTTTATTAAGGAAGGTCCATTCGGGGATCATACCGGTTTCTATTCGCTCGAAGACATGTATCCGAAATTTCATGTCACATGCATTACCCATCGTCGAAATGCCGTTTATCCTGCAACTATAGTAGGAATTCCTCCCCAGGAGGATGCATACATCGGGATGGCTACAGAACGGATTTTTTTATCTCCAATGAAAATGTCAGTTGCGCCTGAGATTTTAGACATTGCTTTACCACCGGAGGGTGTAGCTCATAACCTGATCCTTGTACAGATTAAAAAAGATTATCCCGGACAGGCGGTGAAAGTTGCAAATGCTCTTTGGGGTGCCGGACAAATGATGTTTAATAAAATTGCCGTCATTACAACTGAACAACTGGATACTTCCAAATACCTGGAATTTCTTCAGAAAACAATGGTTCGTTTTAATCCCAAAAAAGACATTTATTTTGGATACGGCCCGCTGGATGTTCTCGATCATGCCTCGGATGAACCTGCCGAAGGTGGGAAAATGTGCATCGATCTTACATCTGAAATCGAACCCGGGAAAGTGGAAACATATTTTTTTCCTGAAACTGATATGATGAAAAAACACGCTCAAATTGTTCATGTCAATGATCAATTGATGAAGAAAAATGTTCCAATCCTGTTTTTAACTTTAAAACAAGATAAATATCAAAATCATCGGGCTGTTTTGTTTGATATTTTTTCCGAACCAGGCAATTCACTTCCGAAAATCATTATTATTTTTGATGAGAAGGTACATACTTCCGAGATTTCGTTGCTCGTGTGGTTAAGCCTGTCCAATATTGATCCCGCGAGGGATTGCTACATTGAGGATTTCAACAATCATGCTATTTTGGTGGTTGATGCGTCTTCAAAATATCATAAAAAGGAGTTTAAAAGGGAGTGGCCAAACATTGTGTCATCTTCTGCTGAAACGATTGAAAAAGTTGATAAACGGTGGGATGAATACAAAATTGGTGAATTTATTCCATCACCATCAAATTCTATTAAACCATTGATACCAAATCGTGGAGCAACCGTTGAAAAAAACAATACAGTGTAATTTGCGTGTATCCATTATTGGTTAAGATGTATAGATATATTATATTAGCATAAGGGTGTATGGATAAAACAAAGTACATACTTATTCTGCTGTTGCTTTTTCTCACTGAAACATTCAGTCAACAAAGTGACAGGATGCAATTGTTTTCTATTGAAGAAGGATTGTCGTTATCTGCTATTACTTGCGTTTATCAGGATTCGGAAGGGTATTTATGGATAGGTACACAGGATGGCCTCAATCGCTACGATGGATATAATTTTGAAATCTTCAGGAGACAACCTCTTGATTCTTCGTCCTTAACCGATAATTTTATTAGAGCAATCGCAGAGGATACGCTGGGAGATTTATGGATCGGAACCAGCTACGGATTAAGCAAATTTATAAGGCAGGAGGGAAGGTTTGAAAATTATTACCATAACATTGGTCAGGACAATGCCCTCCATGACAATACAATTCACGATATCTATGTTTCCAGGGCTGGGGAGGTTTGGATTAAAACTGCAACCATGCTTGAAAAATATAACCGGGCTACCAATGATTTCGTCCATTACCGTTTGTTTAATGATCCAAATACAGTTCCACAGGGAATAAATGTCACTTCTATCATTGAAAATGATGAAGGATTGTTGTGGATTGGTAACGAGGACGGATTAAACTTGTTTGATCCAAAAAATAATGAAATCATTCATTATACCCATGATCCAAATGATAAATCAACCTTAAGTGACAACAGAATAACAAGCTTAATCTACGACCAGGAAAGACAACTCTGGATAAGTACCCTGAATGGGCTCAATAAATTTGATCCCGAAACAAATACATTTGAAAGGTTTTATCCATCTGAAATGAAAGGTTCGGAGGTTGAGGATAGAATTAATTTTGTTTTTCAGGATAGCAATGGTACGTTTTGGATTGGTACAGAAAGAGGGATGACCAATTTTGACCCGGAAAACGGAAATGCCGGGAAGATTATCAAGTTTCAATTTAATAACAGAAACCTCAACAATGCTTTTTTCTCAGATATTATCGAAGACAGGTCGCACATCTTATGGATTACAACCTATCGGGGGATGATAAAATTGGATTTGAAAGAACCAAAGTTTACTATTTATGATAATGCCCCAACATCCATCCCGCAACTATCAAGCAATGTCATAGCATCAATTTATTGCGATAAACAAGACAATCTCTGGCTCGGTACCTGGGGTGAAGGATTAAATATTTACAACCGAAAAACAAAGGAACACAGGCTTTATTCAGAAAGTCACCGAAACCCGTCACAAAGAATATCTCAAAACAACGTGCATCTTATTTTCACCGATGAAAACGGGGAGCTATTTATTGGAACGAATGATGGAATTGACAGGTATAACCCACGGACAAAGCGATTCAGGAGTATATGCAACATGCATGGGTTTATACCCTGCAAAGCCTTTGAAAATAACCGGATTTTCGACATGATTCAGGTTGATGAAGATTATTATATTGGTTCGTTTAAAGGCCTGATGAGAGTAAATTTTAACGAACGAAAATTTGAAAAATACAGCAGTTTTTCATTTGGTGACTCAGTCATAATGTTTAACACTGTGTATGCTCTTCTGTTTGACTCAAGCCGGCGAGTCTGGTTAGGTACGGACAATGGCTTAATCCAGTTAAACGACAGGTTGAAAGTAAACAGGCATTTCCAGGGTGGAATGAATAGTGCAAGCGGAGATCTTACGAGCAATGTAATTTACCACCTTTTTGAAGATTCACAAAAGCGGATTTGGATAGGAACCTCCCTTGGATTATGTCAGTTTCTGGAAATAAACGAATCATTTCTTCTTTTTACGGAAGAAAAAGGACTTCCGAATAACTTGATTTACGCAATCCAGGAGGACAACAACGGCAATCTATGGCTTAGTACCAACAGGGGACTCAGCAATTTAATACCTTCTGAAAAGAAATTCATTAATTACGAGATCTCAGACGGTCTGCAAAGCTTTGAATTTAATCTGGGGGCACATTTCAAAAAAAGTGATGGTGAATTATTTTTTGGTGGAATATCGGGTGTAAATGCTTTCTATCCTGATTCATTTCAGGTAAACCAGGTCAAGCCAAGCGTGGTTATTTCAAAGATTGAGAAAGTTGATGATCACGGGAATAAAACAGCCCTCGAAACATATGGATTGAATGAGTTAAATATTTCATACCCCAATTATTTGTTGAACATTGAGTTTGCCGCACTTGATTTCACTTACCCGGATAAAAACAGGTACAGGTATTCCCTTATAAAAGAAGGAGGCGAAGAAAATGTAGTAGATTTAGGGACACATAGATATGTATCATTACTGGATTTGCAGCCGGGCAGGTACACGTTAAAATTTATGGGTTCGAACAGTGATCAGGTTTGGAATACTGAAGGCGGCTCATTGATTATCAACGTGGAAGTACCCTGGTGGAGATCCTCAAACGCGATACTTATATATGCCATTGTTTTATTACTGGCATTTGTGTCCTTTTATTTTTATCGAACCAGAACACTTCGCAGACTTAACCAGGAATACCGGGAACGTGAACGTATTAACAATCAAATTGCTATTCAAAGGGAAGAACTTGCACTAAAAAATAAGAATATTACGGATAGTTTAAATTACGCGAAGCGAATCCAGGAGGCCATGATGCCTTCAAAAAATTTATTTGATAAGTTCCTGCCGGAGTCATTTATTTTACATATGCCAAAAGACATTGTTAGTGGTGACTTTTACTGGATAAATGAGCATGAAGATAAAATATACGTTGCAGCCATCGATTGCACGGGCCATGGCGTGCCGGGTGCTTTTATGTCGATCATCGGGTTTGAGCTATTCAGACGGATAACAAACATTCAGAATGTGGAGGAACCTGCCCAGATTTTGAACATCGTGAATAACAATTTTGCTGAAGTATTTGAAGACGTGGAGGAGTTTTCACTCAGAGATGGTATGGACATCGCATTTTGTGTTATTGATAAGAAAAAAATGGTTCTCGAGTATTCTGGTGCATTCAACCCCCTGTATTTAATCAGAGATAATAAATTAAGTGAAATCAAGGGAGATCGCTTTTCTGTTGGAATTGATATGCATTTAACAAAAAAACAGGCGTTTAGAAACCATTCCATTAACCTCGAGGAAGGTGATGTTGTTTATATTTTCTCCGATGGATTTGCTGACCAGTTTGGTGGCCCCGAAGGAAAAAAATACAAATACCGTCGTTTTCGTCACTTGTTGCTTACCATTCATAAGTTACCCATGAAAATGCAACATGATCTACTGAAAAAGAGCATTTTGGAGTGGAAAGGCGATTTGGATCAGGTAGATGATATCCTGGTTATCGGGTTTAAACCGTAAACCAGGGGTATTCAACAACAGGTTTTTATTCGTGAGACTCAAATTTCAAAAGTGAAACGCATTGAAATTTGTAAGTCGAACGAACTTAGCAGAGCGGTCTCATAGCCTGTCCCGCTTAGGCAGGAAACAAAGTGAATAATCCCGATAGCGGAGCGTATCGGGATAAATGAGTTTAATACCCGGATACTTGCATCGATAGACAAACAAACTTCTTTTGGTACCTCGGTAGCTTACGGCGAGGTAGTTCATTAATAAATTCCACCATAGGATTTAGTTAATCCAACATCAACAGATCATCAGCACTCATCACCGGGAATTCGGGATTTTCCGGAATAAACATGATTGTTTTATTTATGGGATGTTGATGAAGATGGTAACCTTCCGGAAGATAACCATGCTTAACTTTACCCAAGGTTTTAATTTTGGTTTGCAAAATTTCGGTAATTTTCCGTCGCTTTTGCTGCAAGGTTGACTGTAACATGAAAAATGATGCCACCATTTTTTCCTGCTTTGCATTGAGTTCAGGCAGCTCCTGATCCTCTTCTTCATAGGCATAGGTCTCCAATTCTTTAGCTGATCCTATATCTTCTTTCACATCCACTGCTTCTGTTTCAATGGTTTCTTCGACAACTTCTACCTCAACCGATTCCTCAACTTCCGCTTCCATTTCAACGGCTGCATTTGAAGAAGATTCTACCGCAGCATCATCATGCTTTTCAAAAATCTCGTCATAGTCCCAAGGATTAATTCCCATCTCTTCAAATTCCTGATTCATTTTTTCATATTCTTTTTCCAGCAATTCGTATTCATCAAAATCGATGTCAAGCACGTCAAAGAAAGACATTTCAATAATTCCGATACCGCTACCCGTGGAGAAATAAAAGGAATGATCATCTTTATCCGGAATGAGTAATGAGGGTATTTCAATTATTTCAAATAAAGCAGGAGAAATTAAAAATTCTTTCTTTTTCTTTCCTGTCTTTATTCTGGATAAACCTTCCGGCTCTAAAATATAAGCATAAGTTGAAGAAAACCCGCTTAAAATGCCTGTATCTGTTATAACTTTTGCATCACCGGTTTCAGGGTCTATCTGAACAAGGCCCATTTTATCGTTCACATTAGTATGCGTATAAAAATGGTTCTCAAACACTTTTACCATATTTCGCCTGAATCTGTCATTTGCAAACAAATCAGTGGATTTTATATCTACAGGCAACATCTGCTGTCCTTTTGTAATGTATAACTCATTTTTAGATGATGCATACAGTAAATTAGCATCTTCCAGCACCGCTAATGGAATATTATTTGGAGGCAACTCTTCATATATTTCATAATCGTTATCATTCTCCAAAAAAGCCAACGAATAGGTATCTATGTCGACATTTACCGATGTTACCAATTTTCTGTTTTTATGACCGATAAAGGTTTGTTCCAGCACCATAGGTGATCGAAAAGTGCGGGTACATGCTGCGAAATCATTATTTGCAAGTTCCTCAAAGATATGCTGCACCACATTTGTTGCATTGTCGTTCACGTATTTACAAACAACACTATCATAAACACTCAGCAGTATATGGGTAACCGTGTCAGGTTTGGGAACAACCTGATGAACCATAAATTCATATTCAGGCTTAATCAATCCTGTATACGTTTTACCCTCACGGATACTTTCGAGCATCCTGTCCTTTTCACGGAGATTCCATTGGACGTCGGCATCCTGGGCCTTTATGGTAAGCCATTGAAAAGATGTTAAAGCCATGAGCAATAGGAGTAATCGTGTCATGATTGATTCATTAAATATAACATTACCGAATGTTAAAATTATAAAATAATGTACAATTTGTTTTATTTACGATGGACTCGTAACATACTCTTGTTTTGAAAAATGGAACACCCAATTCTTGAAAGACAGTGATTTACGTGCAATTTATTCCTCAATGCGATAGGCAGTTTGTATAATAGTGAATAAAAATCATCTTCTCACTTCCCCCGTTGTTTATCAACCCGCTCATGATTTCATAAAAATTCTTTCAAAATAAAAGGTATAGACAGTATTTTTTGTAAACTCCGGATACAAGTTTGATTCCTTAGAATGTTAAACATTATTCATCATTCTTTTTAAGCTTATAGCCTGAATAATATAATATCACCTCTCCTGCATCATTTTGCATGACACGTACAGACTGTTCGCCCTTGTCTGCCTAAACAGGCAATGTATGCAAGCATATTATCAATAGAATGGTACAGGTGGGCAACTTACGCTGGAACAACTGAATCGCTAAGACAAAATGGAGGAGGGATTTTATGTATTAAACCATAAAAATCGGCTATTGTTTTGTGCCTCAATTCTAATTCATGGTTTTCGCCCCATGAGGTCAGTATCACAAGCCGGTGGTGCTTAAAATCCAGATCAACCTGAAAGGCACCGCCTTGGTATGGGATGGATTGTGTGGAAAAACCGTTGTAAGTAATGTACAAAGCACTGTGCCATAAATGGTTTTGCCAGGGCATAATTCTAAGTTTTGTTTTACCGATAATATAGAATGAACTGGTGAAGGGTTTCCAGGGTGTTCTGAAGGGGTAAAAATTGTAGATCAGGCCATTTTGTTGTAGTTATCATACCTGTTTGTTATCAATGAATTTATTAGACAGAGAATATGTTTTGCCTCCATGACAATCATTGTGTTGGAGGCACTTACTATACTTGTTCTTGCCCAGGCGGAAGTTATTGAACCGGAGTTCGTCGGAAGCATATTAAAATGTTTAATAAAAAATATAAAACATTAAACAAAAATAAGTGATCTGCGTTTATCTGTCATTAATTAAAACAATTATTGGATATGAAACAATTAGGTAATGCCACATTCGAAAACTATGTGGGAATGGAACAGGGATTTTCAGAAATGGGCTATCAAATGGTGGCTCATGTTCTGACATTGGGATATGCTGTAATGCTTGCGGGTCTGTTGTACTTTGTTTTAACAATGAAAACCGTCCGGCCGCGTTACCGGATTTCTTCCGTATTGTCAGTTGTGGTGATGGTTAGTGCTTTTTTATTGCTTTACAAGCAGGCAAACAACTGGACAAGTGCTTTTGAGTTTGATCAAAGCCGGGGCAAATACTTTCTTGCACCCGGAGCTGATTTATTTAACAATGGTTACCGCTACCTGAACTGGTTGATAGATGTACCAATGCTTTTATTTCAAATTCTGTTTGTAGTTACACTCAAGAAGAGTAAATTTTCAAGCATACGTAACCAGTTTTGGTTCTCCGGGGCGGCTATGATTATTACAGGTTACATCGGACAGTATTATGAAGTAACCAATATTCGGTATTTCTTTATTTGGGGTGCTATTTCAACCGTATTTTTTATCCACATTTTGATACTCATGAACCGGGTAATCAAGGAAGGAAAAGAAGATGTGCCGCAAACCGCTCACAGAGCGCTAAACACTATTTGGATTCTTTTTCTGATTTCGTGGATGTTATACCCGGGAGCTTATTTAATGCCTCATTTATTGGGTGTTGAAGGTGGTTTTTACAATGAAACAGGTGTGGTAGGACGCCAGATAACCTATACGATTGCTGATGTTATGTCCAAGGTGATTTATGGTGTGATGTTAACAGTTGCAGCTCAATCCATCAGTAAAAAAGAAGGTTACCATTTTAACGAAATTGAAAAGTAAACCATCGGGAAATGGCAAAATGTGGTGAAAACTTTTTATTTGAGAGTTCTTTCACCACATTTCTCTCGTTCTTTCTCAAATTGTAATCATGACTAAACATCCGGCTCAGTTTGCTGTTATTCCTTTGATTTTTAAACTGAAGCATTTTATCCTGCATATTAATTTATGGATACTCATCATCAAACCATTTGCAGATTGTTCACGCTTGTTTTAGTGTGTTTTATCCTTACTCCTTCCAGTAAATTGAACGCTCAAATGGTAGTCGATACAAATTACATTGACTCACTTTTTAATGTCGGCTATCAAATTGAATTACAGTCACCAGACAGTGCCATAAATATCTATGAACAGGCAGGAACTCTGGCAGATAAAATGGAGGATAAGTTGCGATTGGGGCAATCCCATAATTATCGTGGTATTGTTTACTCGGACATGGGAGATTACGAAGCAGCACTAAAACACAATGAAATAGCCATAAAGCTGTTCGAAGAAGTTGGGTACCAGGCAGGTATAGCCGCAACCAAGATAAACTCCGGCAACATTGAGTTGTACCTTGGGAATTATAAGAAAGCAGTAAATATTTATTATGACGGCATTGAAACCTATGAATCCCTGGGAGATACCCTCCGCTTGCTAACCACATTTATAAACGTGGGCACCTTGTTTTATAACAATAATTACATGAGCGAAGCTAAAAATTATTACCGCCAGGCCCTTGATCTTGCATTTAAAACTTCGGATAATACCTATTTACCGGATTTATATATGAACCTTGCCAATATCTGGAGAGACCAGGATGACCCGAAAAAATACAAAAGCCATCTGGATTCAGCCGTTTTTTATGCTGAAATGGTTGACCAGATATATGCTAAAATGCTGGCGTACAATTCCATGATAAGTTATTTCAGTGATATCAAGAAATATGACTCTGCGTTGTTTTATGCAGCACGAGCCAAATCAAATGCCCTGAAATATGGCAATCCTTACAACATCGCGGAAGTTTACAACCGCTGCGGCGAAACGTTTTTGGTAATAAACAATACAGATAGCGCAGAATATTATTTGCAGGCAGCACAGGATATTGCCGCGGAAAACGGCTATAAACAAATCCATGCCAGTGTTTTAAGAAACCTTTCAAATCTGAATATACAAAATCATAATTACAGCAAGGCATATCAAAACCTGGCGGACTATGTAAATATTACCAGCGAGCTTACCAAAAGCGATCAACAGGAGGCGTTGCAGGAACTGGATCGCAAGTATCAGTTGGTAAAAAAGGAAAATCGGTTGCAGGAACAAGAATTAATGCTGGCGCTCAATGAAAGAGAAATCCGCAGAAAAGACACGATGGTAGCAGTTGGGGCAGTGCTGTTTATGCTTACCTTGATAATTGGTGCATTACTGCTTGTTAACATTCGAAACAGGAAAAAAATTGCACGTAAAGAAATGCAGCGGCTGCAATCGGAAAAGGAAAAAGAGGTTGTTAAAGCATTGCTTGACGGAGAAGAAAAAGAGCGGATGCGCATTGCGCGAGAACTCCATGATGGAATTAACGGAAACCTTGCAGCATTAAAACTAAACCTCAATCCCAATGAGAAGCATCAAACCCTCTCGCTGCTCGATCAAACCATGAATGATGTGCGCACAATTTCACACAACCTCATGCCCGATGCGGTAAAGAAATTTGGTTTAAAGGAAGCGCTCGAGAACTATATTTCGAGCATGAATGGTATGGATGTCGTAAACATTCATTTTCAGTACCTCGGTGAAGAAAACAACCTGGATGACGAACGTTCGGTGAACGTTTACCGTATGGTGCAGGAACTGGTTAAAAACAGCTTAAAGCATGCAGGTGCAAACGAAATTTTGGTACAAATCACTACCGGCATCGACAACCTGCAGATAACGGTTGAAGACGATGGGAAAGGATTTGATACAGGTGTACTCAAAAATTCAGCATCAGATAAATCCGGCATCGGCCTTTCAAATATCGAAAACCGGGTGTCGTACCTCCAGGGTTCTCTCGATATTCGTTCATCAACCCATGAAGGCACAAGTGTAAACATTGAAATCCCGATACAAAAAACCAACCTTGTATGATCAACATTGCCATTACCGACGATCATCCCTTACTGGTAAACGGAATAAAAAACGTGCTTGACGAATATCCGGACATTAACCTGCTGGCCTCATTCCCTGACGGACATCAAACACTGGAAAAGCTGGATAAATTAAAAGTTGATGTATTATTGCTAGATATTAATTTACCTGACATTGATGGTATCCAGTTATGTAAAATGTTAAAAGAAAATCATCAGGATTTAAAAATCATAGGTCTTACCTCGCATAAGCAGACGGCATTTTTAAAGAACATGATGAAATCAGGCGCCAATGGATTTGTCTTAAAAAATGCACCGGTAAATGAGATCATAGAAGCCATCCAGGTAGTGGCAGATGGTGGCGAATATGTTCAGCAGGAAATGAAAGAATTACTGGTTTCTGAATCCATGCAACGAGCATCCGGTATTAGTTTTCTTCCAAAACTTACACGGCGCGAAAAAGAAATCTTAAAGCTGATTTCGGAGGAATATACTACCCAGGAAATTGCCGATAAATTATACCTCAGCCCAAAAACTGTTGAGACCCACCGCCAAAACCTCATTCTGAAACTGGGAGTGAAAAACTCGGTTGGCCTGGTGAAAGTAGCCATTGAAAAGGGACTCATTTGATTTTTGAAACATCGAATCTCAGTCACTAATACGCCAGGGCACAACGGCTACGCTAATTGCAAGTAATGGGTATGTTTGGTTTTGTGAAACCTTCGGGGCTTAGAGCCTTCATAGCATTGCAGTGTTCATAACACATTGGTCAGTCTCATTCAGGGTTTTCTACCAGATTTATTTTTCAGGTTATTCCCTCTGTTAACAGGTATTGCATTTACGGACATTTGTATCTGAA
>CAZAMT010000012.1:0-33568 GCA_964486145.1 uncultured Bacteroidales bacterium | reverse complement strand
AGACTTAGGATCTAGTGCCTTCGGGCGTGGGGGTTCGAGTCCCTTCATCCGCACATCTTTGAACAAACCGCCATAATCACTGTCTTATGTGGTTTTGCGCGGTTTTTTAAACGTTTGAAATTAATCTAATTAATGTTATTGAAATGGATATTACCAAGGAAAATATCGATGATTTAAATGCAGTTCTTAAGGTAAAAGTTGAAAAGGAAGATTATGACGAGCGCGTAAATACTATTTTAAGGGATTACCGGAAAAAAGCGAATATCCCCGGATTTCGTCCCGGCAAAGTACCCATGGGAATGATAAAAAAAATGTATCGTAAACCTGTGCTTGTTGATGAAATTAATAAAATAGTAAGTGAAAGCTTAAATGATTATTTTAAAAAAGAAGAGGTTAACATCCTGGGTGAACCTCTGCCAAACAAGGATAAACAACCTGAGATAAACTGGGACATCAACGAGGAATTTGAATTTGTATTTGATATTGGAATAGCACCTGATCTTGATATCTCTTTTACAAAAAACGACAAAGTGCCTTATTATACCATCAAAGTGAATGATGAACTCCGCCAAAAATACATCGATCAGTATACCCGACAATATGGCAGTTATGACAACATGGATGAGGTGAAAGAAATGAAAGAATTGCTTTCTGTGGATATGAAAAATATAAACAGTGAAGAAAATCCTGAAAGTGATGTACTGGAGGTAATGGATACAAAAATGTCTGTAGAAATTATAAAAGATGAAGATATCAGGAAGCAGTTTGAAGGCGCAAAAGTAGGAGATACATTGACCATTGATGTTAAAAAAGCGTTTCCGAACGACATGGAAGTAAGTGGACTTCTTGGAATAGAAAAGGAAGAAGTCGAAAACATCAATCCTAATTTTGCTGTAACCATTAATGAAATATCCATTTTTAAAGACGCGGAAGTTAATCAGGAATTATTCGATAAACTATATGGCAAAGATCTTGTAAAAACAGAAGAGGAATTTCATCAGAAACTGGATGAAGAAATTGCATATAACCTTAAAAATGAAAGTGAATATAAGTTTATGATCGATGCCCGCAATGCAATGATTGACAAATTTAAAATGGATTTGCCGGTTGATTTCCTGAAGCGATGGATGAAAGAAACCAACGAAGAAAAGGAGGTAACAGACGAACAAATTGAAAAGGAATTTGAAGGTTTTGAAAAGGATCTACAATGGCAACTCATAAAAAATGAAATAGCGAAAACGCAGAACATTGAAATTGATAAAGACGATCTGTTAAACAAAGCAAAAGATTTGGCCACGATGCAATACAGACAATACGGCATTTTAAACATTCCGGAAGAACAACTGGTGAACTTTGCCAGCCAAATCCTTCAAAACGAGCAGGAAGCAAGAAGATTAGCAGAACGAACCTTTGAAGATAAGGTGATTGGATACATAAGGGAAGAAATAAAAATTGATGATAAAAAAGTATCTATTGATGATTTTAACAAAATGTTTGAAGAATAGTTGCTAATTTTACTTATACTAAAATAATAAGTTATATGGATAATAGTAAAGAATTTAAAAAATATGCAACAGGCCATCTTGGTATCGGAAGCCTGAACGTTGACAGGTATGCACAAGTAGTCAACAGTTATATTTCACCCACCATTATCGAAGAGCGACAACTTAATGTGGCCTCCATGGATGTATTTTCAAGATTAATGATGGATCGGATAATTTTTCTTGGATTACCCATTGATGACTATGTTGCCAATATTGTGCAGGCCCAGTTGCTTTTTTTGGACTCTTCAGACCCATTGAAAGACATCCAAATTTACATCAATTCTCCGGGTGGAGCAGTTCATGCAGGGCTTGGAATTTATGATACAATTCAGTATATCGGATCTGATGTTTCTACCATTTGTACGGGTATGGCTGCTTCCATGGGGGCAGTACTGCTGTGTGCAGGGCAAAAAGGAAAACGCTCCGGTTTGAAACACGCACGAATTATGATCCATCAACCTGCCGGCGGTGCACAGGGTGTTGCAGCAGATATGGAAATTACACTGAAGGAAATCCTGAAGATGAAAAAGGAATTGTATGAAATAATCGCAGAACACACAGGAAAGCCTTACGATAAAATTGAAAAAGATTCAGACCGTGACTACTGGATGAGCGCCGATGAAGCAAAAGAGTATGGCATGATCGATGAGGTACTGGCCAGATCCGAAAAAGATAAAAATAAATAAAAATGCATCTATATGGATAAATGTTCATTTTGCGGAAGGGATAAAAGAAACGCCAATGTTCTTATAGCAGGAATTTCCGGTCATATTTGTGATAGCTGCATTGAACAGGCGTATGAGATTATCCAGGAAGAAAAACGAAAAACCAATGAATTTGATGTAAATGGAATTAAATTATTAAAACCCATTGAAATCAAAAAATTCCTGGATCAGTATGTTATAGGGCAGGATGAAGCCAAAAAATTTCTTTCCGTGGCTGTCTACAATCATTATAAACGATTATTACAAACCAACCGAAAGGATAAAGATGATGTTGAAATCGAAAAGTCAAATATCATTCTGGTTGGAGAAACAGGAACAGGAAAAACATTACTGGCACGCACCATTGCCCGGATGCTCCATGTTCCGTTTACCATTGTTGATGCAACTGTCCTCACCGAAGCAGGTTATGTAGGTGAGGATATAGAAAGTATCCTCACTCGCCTGTTGCAAACTGCTGATTATAATGTTGAAGCAGCAGAGAAAGGCATTGTATTTATCGATGAAATTGATAAAATCGCACGTAAAAGCGATAATCCTTCCATAACCAGGGATGTATCAGGTGAGGGCGTGCAACAAGGGTTGCTGAAACTTCTCGAAGGTAGTACCATCAATGTACCACCTCAGGGAGGCCGAAAACATCCTGACCAAAAAATGATACCGGTAAATACCAGGAATATCCTGTTTGTTTGCGGTGGGGCATTTGATGGCATCGAAAGAAAAATCGGTCAGCGGTTAAATACAAAAATCGTTGGTTACAACGCGGCCAAAAAACTGGAAAAGGTCAACAGGGACAATCTCCTGCAATACATTGCGCCACAGGATCTCAAAGCATATGGTCTGATCCCTGAAATTATTGGAAGGTTGCCAATTTTAACCTATCTGAATCCGCTTGATAAAGAAACGTTACGACGCATATTGACGGATCCAAAAAACTCAATCATCAAACAATACATAAAACTGTTTGATATTGATAATGTTAAACTTTCTTTTGATGAAAAGGTACTGGATTATATTGTTGAAAAAGCCGTTGAATTCAAGCTTGGTGCCAGGGGGTTGCGATCCATATGTGAAGCAGTTATGATGGATGTGATGTTTACGACACCTTCTGAAAACCCTGAAGAACTTAACATAAGTCTTGATTATGCAAAAGATAAAGTTGAACGGGTTAATCTTCAACAGCTTAAAGTTGCGTAACATTTTTTGTTTGTTTTTTTAAATATTTATCATATATCTTTGTATTGATAAAAATCATAAAATTGAAGTAATGAATGTAACAAACGGCGCATATTGGTGGTGGTGGCTCAGTTTTCCCGGTAAAACGTGAGATGCCCGAATATGCCCGAATATGAAATAAAAAAGCGGCTTATCGTTCTCACGGTAAGCCGCTTTTAGTTTCAGAGGTTTACTGATTGTTTGTGAATTAATAAGGCTAAAAATGTAGTTACATGAACAGATCAAAACGACTTAACATGGAGCAAATACATCGATTTTCAAATAAAAAAGACAAATAGCACATTAAAAATTCATCCATAACAATTAATTCAAATGAAGAAGGTTTTTAACTTTACATCCAACATTAAACAAATACTGGCTGATACCATAACCCCGGTGAGTATTTACCTGAAAGTACGCGATATTTATCCCAATTCTGTTTTACTCGAATCTTCCGATTACCACGGAAACGAAAACAGTTATTCATTTATCTGTATCAAACCGGTTGCAGAATTTATTGCTGATACAGGTAAAAT
The DNA here is from genome assembly GCA_964486145.1 of uncultured Bacteroidales bacterium. Lineage (GTDB taxonomy): Bacteria > Bacteroidota > Bacteroidia > Bacteroidales > JAAAOM01 > CAZAMT01. The sequence continues at coordinate 29,551 of CAZAMT010000012.1, read as the reverse complement.
ATTCAGCACATATCCCGATGGACAAAAAAACGAATCCACCATCGATGGTACAGATAGTTTTACACAAAATTTTTCAGAATTTATCAATGCATTTCAATCAAATGATTTAGATAACAGGCTTCCTGTGAATGGTTTTTTCGGTTATACCAGCTATGATGCCGTGCAGTATTTTGAAACATTAAAGTTTAAAAATCCGGTTCATGAATCTTATAAAATCCCCGATGTACGGTATAATTTTTATAAATACATCATTGCAATCAATCATTACAAAAACAATCTTCACCTTATGGAGCATATTTTTGATGGCGAAGAAAGTAAAATGGATGAAATCGAGGATTTATTAAATAACAGAAATATTGCCACCTATAAGTTCAATCCTTCACTTGAAGAATTTTCCAATATCACTGATGAACAATACATGGAAATGGTAACCCGCGGCAAGGAGCACTGCTACCGGGGCGATGTGTTTCAGATTGTATTGTCAAGGCAATTTTCAAGGAAATTTACCGGTGACGAGTTCAATGTTTACCGCGCTTTACGTTCCATAAATCCGTCTCCATACCTTTTCTATTTTGATTATGGCAGCTATAAAATATTTGGTTCTTCGCCGGAGGCGCAACTAAAAATTGAAAAAGGGAAAGCATACATCAATCCCATTGCCGGGACTTTTAAAAGGACCGGAGATGATGAAAAAGACAAAGCGCTTGCCCATGAACTTTCAACCGACTTAAAAGAAAATGCAGAACATGTGATGCTTGTTGACCTGGCCAGGAACGATTTAAGCAGACAGGCCTCGCAGGTAAAAGTTGAAAATTACCGGGAAATCCAGTATTACTCCCACGTGCTGCATATGGTCTCAACGGTATCGGGTGTATTAAATGAAAAATCAAACGTGGTGGATGTCATGACCAGTACTTTCCCGGCAGGCACACTGTCAGGCGCACCCAAGTACAAAGCAATGGAACTGATAGATACCTATGAAAACCAAAACAGGGGATATTACGGTGGTGCTATCGGGAACATTGGTTTAAACGGCGAATTCAACCACGCCATCATGATTCGTTCTTTCCTGAGCAAAAACAACACGCTTTTTTACCAGGCCGGTGCAGGCATTGTGTCAGTATCGAAAGAAGAAAGCGAACTTCATGAAGTAGGCAATAAACTGGGTGCTCTTAAAAATGCAATATTAATGGCTAAAAACATTTAGAATGAGTAAGATACTTGTACTGGACAATTACGATTCATTTACATACAATCTGGTTCATTATGTTGAAAAAATTTTGAACGAAGATGTGGATGTTTATCGCAATGACCAGATTTCTTTGGAAGAGGTAAACCGGTACGATAAAATTTTATTATCCCCGGGACCCGGTATTCCCGTTGAATCAGGAATCCTGCTTGATGTTATTCGAACTTATCACAAATTCAAAAGCATTCTCGGGGTATGCCTTGGACATCAGGCTATAGCCGAGGCATTTGACGGCAGACTGATCAATCTTGACAAAGTATATCACGGGGTTGCAACACCCATTGATATACTAAACGGGCAGGATCCTTTGTTCAGGGATATACCAACGCGTATCAATGCAGGCAGGTATCACTCGTGGATCGTTGATAGAGCATCGCTGCCCGACTGCTTTGTGATAACCAGTGAAGATGAAACGGGCCAAATCATGGGCATCTCTCACAAATCATATAATGTTCGTGGAGTGCAGTTTCACCCCGAATCGGTACTAACAGAACATGGATTAAAAATGATTGAAAACTGGCTCAAATTGTAACATAAAAACCTGAACTATATCTGTCATGAGAAAAATATTAAATCACCTGTTTGAATATAAAACATTGTCGCAAAATGAGGCTGAAGAAGTACTTACCAATATCGCCAAAGGGACTTACAGTGATTCGGAAATTGCCGCTTTTTTAACGGTTTACCTGATGCGGGCAATTACGGTTGAAGAGCTTACCGGTTTCCGAAATGCTTTGTTAAAGTTGTGCGTTCCGGTTGATCTTTCAGATTTTACAACCATTGATGTGTGTGGCACCGGCGGTGATGGAAAAGACACGTTTAATATTTCTACGCTATCATCATTTGTGCTGGCTGGTGCCGGGGCTAAGGTTTCCAAACATGGAAATTACAGTGTGTCTTCCAGTTGCGGTTCATCCAATGTAATGGAAACCCTGGGATACAATTTCTCCAATGACGAAGAAAAACTGAAAAGAGAAATGGACAAAGCTGGTATTTGTTTCCTGCATGCTCCACTGTTTAACCCTGCCATGAAAAATGTAGCTCCGGTGCGCAAATCGCTGAGGATAAAAACATTTTTTAACATGCTCGGGCCAATGGTAAATCCTTCATTCCCGCAAAAACAGTTGGTAGGAGTATTCAGCCTTGAACTGACACGACTTTATAATTACATTTACCAGGATTCAGGAAAAGATTTTGTTATACTATTTACACTTGATGGCTATGATGAGATCTCTCTTACTTCACCATTTAAAGTTATCAGTAACGATACAGAAAAACTGCTTACTCCCGGCGATCTTGAAATGCCAACTTACAGGCAGGAAGAGCTTTTTGGTGGCAATACAGTGAATGAAGCGGTTTCAATTTTCAAAAATATCCTTGAAGGAAAAGGAACTCAGGCTCAAAATGATGTTGTAATAGCAAATGCAACCCTTGGTTTAAGTTGCTATTTTCCCGGTAAGAGCATGGATGAATGCAAAGAACTGGCCACCGACTCGCTTCTTGGAAAAAAAGCATTTCATGCATTAAATAAACTCATTGAATTAAATAAACAGTAAACGATGACGATACTCGATGAAATAATTGCTCAGAAGAGAAAGGAAGTAGATGAACGAAAATCGTTATACCCTGTAAAATTACTGGAACGAAGCATTTATTTTAACACGCTCCCGGTTTCGTTGAAAAAATACCTGTTGCGACCTGATAAATCGGGAATCATTGCTGAGTTTAAGCATAAATCACCTTCCAAAGGAATGATCAATGAATTTGCATCGGTTGAACAGGTTACGGTAGGTTATATGCAAGCCGGAGCCTCTGCTCTATCAGTGTTGACCGATGAAAAGTATTTTGGTGGTAGCAACAGGGATCTTACGGAAGCAAGAAAATTCAATTATTGCCCCATTCTTCGTAAAGATTTTATCATTGATGAATACCAGGTGATTGAAGCCAAATCCATCGGTGCTGATGTTATCTTACTCATCGCCGCCTGTCTGTCGACTGAGGAAGTCCGTCAATTTGCAGAAACTGCAAAATCATTGCGCATGGAAGTATTAATGGAGGTGCACAACGAAGCGGAGCTTTTAAAAGTAAACCAGCATCTGGATATTGTGGGAGTGAATAACCGCAACCTGAAAAATTTTGAAGTAAACATTGAGACCTCGAAGAAATTGATTTCAAAAATCCCTAATGATTTTCTTAAAATATCCGAGAGCGGAATTAGTCGGCCGGAAACCATTCTTGACCTGAAAAAAGCTGGATTTGTCGGTTTTCTTATGGGTGAGAATTTTATGAAAACCAGCCGCCCCGAAAAAGCATGTAAAAGCTTTATCCAGGCTTTAAGCCAAACTTCAACGATGCATACGGTATGAAAATAAAAGTTTGTGGCATGCGTGAACCGGATAATATAAAGGAAGTGGTTAATCTGCGACCCGATTTTATTGGATTTATCTTTTACAACAAATCAAAACGATATGTTGGCAAGGATTTTTCACCCAATCATACCAGATTAGTTCCGGCAGAGATTAAAAAAGTTGGTGTTTTTGTAAATGAGCCTGTTAAAAATGTTTTCGCTCAGTGTAAAAAGCATCACCTTGATTTGGTACAGTTGCATGGTGGTGAATCTGTTGATTACTGCTACTCGCTTAAAAAAAACGGGATAAAAATAATGAAGGTTTTTAGTATTGGCAGTTCACTACCAAATGAAAAAATGGAGGAATTTCAGCAAGTAGCGGATATCTATTTGTTTGATACGAAAACGGAAAATTATGGAGGAAGTGGAAAAAAATTTAACTGGGAGATGTTAAAAAAACTGCATCCAGGGAAACCCATTATGATTAGTGGAGGTATTGGGCCGGATGATGCAGCACTTATTAAATCCTTTGAACATCCCGGCTTTTTCGGGGTTGATTTGAACAGTAAATTTGAACACCGACCGGCGTTTAAAAACAGTGGCTTATTAAAAGCATTCATGAATAAAATACAATCAGAAAAATGACTTACACAGTGAATGATAAAGGTTTCTACGGGGAATATGGAGGGGCATTTATTCCTGAAATGATGTATCCGAACATTGAAGAATTAAAGCTACGTTACCTTGAATTATGGAACGATCCTTCATTTCAGGCAGAGTTTCATTTGTTGCTCAGGGATTATGTAGGCAGACCCACCCCGCTTTATCTTGCCAAGCGGTTATCTGAGCATTATCAAACCAATATATTCCTGAAAAGAGAAGACCTGAATCATACAGGGGCTCATAAAATTAACAATACCATCGGTCAGATTCTAATAGCTCAAAAGCTCGGGAAATCACGCATCATTGCCGAAACAGGTGCAGGACAGCATGGTGTTGCAACGGCCACGGTTTGTGCACTGATGGGCATGAAATGCGTTGTGTACATGGGAGAAACAGATGTTGAAAGGCAGGCCCCGAATGTTGAAAAGATGAACATGCTGGGTGCTGAAGTAATACCGGTTACAAGCGGAAACAAAACATTGAAAGACGCTACCAACGAGGCTATCCGTGATTGGATCAATCACCCCGCAGACACACATTACATCATTGGTTCGGTTGTGGGACCTCACCCCTATCCCGATATGGTAGCCCGTTTTCAGTCCGTTATCAGCATGGAGATGCGGCAACAGTTAAAAGAAAAGACAGGAAAAGAAAACCCGGACGCCATCATCGCCTGCGTAGGTGGTGGAAGCAATGCTGCCGGTGCTTACTATCATTACCTTGATGTTGAAGAGGTAAAACTTGTTGCTGTTGAAGCCAGTGGAAAGGGTATTGATTCGGGTGAATCGGCAGCCACAATGGTATTAGGAAAACCCGGCATTTTGCATGGTTCGCGGAGTATGCTCATGCAAACGGAAGACGGACAGGTAACAGAACCTTATTCCATATCAGCCGGTCTTGACTATCCGGGTATTGGACCCTTACATTCGCACCTGTTTAAAACAAAAAGAGCTACATTTATGCATGCCACAGATGATGAAGCAATGGAAGCAGGTTACCTTCTTACCAAACTTGAAGGAATCATTCCTGCTCTTGAAACATCTCATGCTCTTGCGGTATTAAACAGATTACACTACAAGCCAAACCAGAACATTGTTATCAATCTTTCAGGTCGTGGAGACAAAGATTTAAATACATATCTGAAATATAAAAAGTCATGAACCACATCAACCAGTTATTTGAAAGAAAAAGCAAAAATATTCTGTCCATATATTTTACAGCCGGTTATCCAAACCTGAATGATACAACAACGATCATTGAAACACTTCAGGCATCCGGGGCAGATTTGATTGAAATTGGCATGCCTTTCTCCGACCCCCTCGCCGATGGCCCTGTAATTCAAAAAAGCAGTCACCAGGCACTTGTCAATGGCATGAGTATAAAACTGCTGTTTGAGCAACTGAAAGAAATTCGAAAAAGTGTGTCCATTCCATTAATTTTAATGGGATATCTCAATCCTGTATTACAGTTTGGTATTGAAAAATTTTGTGAGCAATGCGAAAAAGCAGGCATTGACGGATTAATTATCCCCGATCTTCCGTTGGAACTATATCTTGAGGATTATAAACCTGTTTTCGATACATACAATCTGCACAATATTTTTTTAATAACACCCGAAACCTCCGAGAAAAGAATTCGCCTTATCGATGAAAGCGCCGGTGGTTTTATTTACATGGTCGCTGCATCATCAACCACGGGATCACGAAATACCATTGAAACCCGTCAGGAAGCGTATTTCGATCGAATTCGCCATATGAATCTTCAAAATCCCTTAATTATCGGGTTTGGGATTTCAAACAAACAAACATTTGAAAGGGCATGTAATTTTGCTAACGGAGCTATTATTGGTAGCGCATTTATAAAGGCTTTATCAGAAAGCGATGATTTACAAACAAATATTCGTGCCTTTATTCGAGGGATAAAGGAGTAACAACAGAAGCAAAAAATATGATTGTTCAGATAAAAAAAGGCTTAACCCATCAACAAAAGCAGACAATTATTGATAATATCAAAGAATTGGGATATCAAACAACCGAGGTTGCCACTCAGTTCCGGCAGTATATTATCGGGGTTGGGAAAAATGATTATGACATCCGGCGAATTGGGAACCTTGAGGGTGTTGCCGATATTCATAAGGTAACGGATAGTTACAAACTTGTTTCAAAAAAGTGGAGGGTTAAAGATTCGGAAATTGACCTTGGCAACCATGCCATCATTAACCGGGAGTCACTTACAATTATGGCAGGACCATGCTCCATCGAAAACGAAAAACAGGTGGAAACCATTGCAAATCACCTTGTAAAAAATAATGTTTCCATCATGCGCGGAGGTGTTTATAAACCCAGGAGTTCCCCCTATTCTTTTAGGGGTGCAGGTATTGAAGGACTCAAGTATTTTTCATCCATCTGCCATTCCAGGGGATTAAAAATCATCACCGAGGTAATGCAGGTATCACAGGTGGAGGCTATGCACGATTATGTTGATATTTTTCAGGTAGGAACCCGCAATTCACAGAATTTCAATTTGCTTGATGCCCTTGGCGAAATCGATAAACCTGTGATGATAAAACGCGGCATGTCGGGGACGCTCGATGAACTTTTACACTCTGCTGAATATGTTTTTTCAAACGGAAACGAAAAAATTTTGCTTTGCGAGCGCGGCATCCGTACACATGAAACTGCTTACCGAAACACTCTTGACATCAATGCAATACCCGTGCTGAAAGAAAAAACGCACCTCCCTGTAATTGTCGATCCTTCTCATGGTATCGGCATTCGAAGATTTGTGGAGCAGGTATCTCTCGCTGCAGTTATGGCAGGTGCTGACGGCCTCATCACCGAAGTACATTTTACCCCTGAAAAAGCTGCATCCGATGGTTTTCAGAACCTGAATTTTGAAGAAGCTGAGCGATATTATGAAAATATGAGAAAAGCTTACGATTTAAAAAAAGAAATCAGTTGCTAAGGGATGCAATGTCCTGATTTATAAAATGGATTATTACAATTTCACTTCAGCAGCAATTCGATCTGCTATTCCTTTGAATTCTTCTTCTGACAACTTCAGTTTTGGTCTTCCGAAATTTATATCTCCGATATCGTTGATCGGAATAAGATGCACGTGAGCATGAGGCACCTCAAGGCCCAATACCGCGATACCCACACGTTCACACGGAATGGTTTTATCAATAGCTTTGGCTACCTTTTTGGCAAAAACCATCAATCCACTCAACAAGTTATCGTCAATATCGAATATGTAATCAATTTCTTTTTTGGGAATAACGAGGGTGTGTCCTTTGGCAAGTGGATTGATATCTAAAAATGCATAATAATGTTCATCTTCAGCTATTTTGTACGAAGGGATATCGCCGTTAACTATTTTTGAAAATAATGTAGCCATATTTAAAGTGATATTTCAATGATTTCAAATGGAATAATTCCGGAAGGAACCTGCACTTCCACCACTTCACCAACTTTTTTACCCAACAATCCTTTGGCAATGGGAGTATCAACAGATATCTTACCTTTTTTCAAATCAGCCTCCGAGGCTGAAACAATGGTATACTCCATTATTGAATTGGTTTTTTGGTTTTTAATCTTTACCTTATTCAGGATTTGTACTTTCGAGGTATCAAGTTTGGATTCATCAAGTATACGCGAGTTTGCAACAACTTCCTCAAGCTTTTTTATTTTCATTTCGAGTAATCCCTGAGCTTCTTTTGCAGCATCGTATTCTGCATTCTCTGACAGATCACCTTTATCCCTGGCTTCCGCAATTTGTTCTGAAATTGCCGGTCGCTCAATGGTAGTCAAATGTTCCAATTCGGCTTTTAACTTATTATAGCCTTCTTCGGTTACATAAGAAATTTTTGCCATAAGTCTCTTAAATTTGAGTGATAAAAAACAAAAAAGAATCCCGGTTATTCGGAACTCTTTCAGGTCTACAAAGTTATATAAAAAAATCTAATTAAGTGTGTTTCTAAAGCTTTTTTAAATCCGGTCCTGAAATGCTTTCGGTTTCCCTAATATTTCGGAAAAAATGATTGCCCTGCGCAGGTCAAAATCAATCCCCTCGTTAAATACACTAATCTTACTCATTCCATCTTTGTATTTCTGAGTATCAAATACGGTGGTTGCCTCTATAAATTTGGTCGGAACAATCTCTTCCATATCCTCCGTTGAATAAAACGGGTTTTCATCAATGGTTGATAGTTGACCTTCAATAACATTATCGTCAATGGTTGGTTGCCGATCGATGGTTGACCCCGATTCCAGATCGCGATGCATTTTTTCAAAATAATCTTCTTCAACCTGCTGTGTGGTTACAGGTTCATCCGTTAACAACGGCTCGGATTCTTCCTCCTTTCCAAACAGATCATCGAGTTCGTCCATGGGATCGATAGGCCGACGTTCATTTGGATCAGGCTTGGGAATCTTCTTTGCTTTTTTTGACTGTTGCAAAGCTCCGGCCACAAGCGAAATAAGAATCAACACAAAATAAAGTATATTTCCTATGTCAAAATCTTCCATGATCAATTCCTCTTCCTTGAATTTTTAATTTTTGGCTTATTCCTTCTTTTATTAAATCTCGATTTTCCTTTTCCTTCATTAAATGCTTCAGCATCCTTTCTTGTTTTCTTCATCCGTTTCCGTGTTTCTTTCGACTGCATACGGAATCGCTGTTTAACCTCCGCATCCCGTGATTTTTTGTACTCCTTCTTTTGCTTTCTTTTAATTTTTAGTGATTTTTCAGTCCTCTTCATTGTTTCGTTTGACTGACTTTCTGCGGTAACCGCAAAGCACAGGAGCATAATGTGAAGCAAAAAGAAATATTTAAAGCGTATTTTCGTTATTTTTACCAAAACCGATTGATTCCATGCATTATTTATATTCAAAAATACAGATTTTTTTATTCACTTTCTTACTTTTTGTTGGATTGATTACCTGTGAGAAGTCAAATCATGAGTATGTGCCCTATGTCCCGGTAGATATTGAAATAAACCTGTATCCAAACCTTGAGGCCATGGGAATTGGTCAGACGGCACTTATTCTTCCCGATGATAACAACAATGGTTACATCAAGATCAATGATGAACGATCCGGCATTATTCCATTAACATCCAAGGTTTTCGGGAATGGCATTGTAATTTACAGGTATGAAAAACAAGTTTTCTATGCATATGATCGTACATGCACCTTTCAACCATCAAAAAATTGTGCTGTTGAGATTGATGATTCCGGCTGGCTGGCATCCTGCCCTTGTTGCCAGTCACAATTTATCATTACATTTAACGGCAGTCCCACGGAAAACAGCAAGGCTGTGTTACCTTTAAAACAATACCCAACCCGGATTTCACGGGGTGTTTTGTATATTTCCAATTAAACTCATCGTGTTATTCCCGTATAACCTGAACTTGTCCGTTAACCCCAAGTTTAATAATACCCGATGCCTTACCCGTGCTGCCGACGGCCATTTCATTACTTACCACATGACTCACCTGCGAAATAATGGCAGCGGAGATGTCAGAAAAAGCAACAGGACTTTTCTCATTAGAAACATTTGCCGATGTCGAAACGATTGGCTTTTTAAATCTATGTATCAACCTTTTACAAAATTCATTGGACGTGATTCGAATACCCACGCTGCCGTCCTCTGCAAGTAGGTTTGTTGCCAGGTTTTTCCCTTTAGGATAGATGATGGTAAGCGGTTTATCACTCATTTCTATTAAATCCCACGCGATATCGGGTACCTGCTCAACATACGATGGCAAACGGTTTTCGGTATCCAGAAGTGTAAGCATACTTTTTGCATCGGCACGTTGCTTAATTTTGTAAATCATTTGCACAGCTTCTGCATTGGTTGCATCACAGCCCAAACCCCATATGGTTTCAGTGGGATATAAAATTATACCGCCAATTCTTAATACCTCCAACGCCCTGAATACTTCTTCATCAATCATAGTTCAATAACATTTTATCAACATCAATCAGATGACCACATTTAAAATGCCCTTCAGGACAGGCTTTATAGCCATGTAATCCGCAAGGACGACAATACAGTGGCTTATCAATTTCAATAATTTGGGCATGATCAGAAAGTGGCCCGAATCCAAAATCGGGTACGGTTGAACAAAAAACAGCTTTTGTGGGAGCATTCATGGCCGAAGCCAAATGCAGAGGTGCTGAGTCATTAACATAATTCATACGTGCATCCCTCATCAATGAGGCTGATTCGAGTAAATGAAGTTTTCCGCATAGATTAAAAACAGATGGATGGCTGGCTCTTTCCTTTATTCTTTCACAAGTATCCACATCGGAATGACTTCCCAAGAGATAAACGCGACCGGAGGATGGTAATTTGTTGATTAGCTCAATCCATTTTTCTTTGGGTGTTTGCTTGGTAAACCACACAGAGGTTGGTGCAATACAAATATACGGAGAGTTTTTCCATTGAGCTACCGCTTTCTCATCTTCAGCATTTGGATAAAGTTTGGGATTCATCCTTGTTCGGTCTGTTACATGTTCAATCAAGGCAAGGTTACGATCTACCTCATGAAGTCCCTTGTTCATTTCATGAGCTATTTTTCTGTCATAACAAAAGGAAAATGGGTTTTTTTTAAAACCAACTTTCTCATTTCCCCTTAAAAAGCAGGTTAACAATCCGGTAGAAGCAAATCGTTGCAGGTTAATAACCGTATCATATTTATATTTACGGAGCTGACGAATTAATTGTAGCAGGTGCTTAAACTTATTGTCTTTCTTATTCCAGATGTAAACATGATGTAAAAAAGGATGATCCTTAAACAATACTTCATTCCCTTTACGAACCAGCAGGTCAATGCTTGCATCGGGATAAAACCGATGAATTTTTTCAATCATTGGTGATGCCAGAATCACATCACCAATGAAAGCTGTTTGTATGATTAAAAACTTTTTCAAAAAGTACAATTAAACTGCCAAATCATAATCACGCAACGCATCATTCAGTGATGTTTTTAAATTGGTTGATTCCTTACGTTTACCAATGATAAGAGCAGCCGGAACATGAAATTCTCCTGCCGGAAAGTCTTTCTTTACCGTTCCGGGAATAACAACTGATCTTGCCGGTATATAACCCCTGTACTCTTTTGGTTCATTGCCGCTGACATCAATCACACGGGTTGACTTTGTAATAACAACATTCGCTCCCAATACCGCTTCAGTTTCAACATGAGCTCCTTCAACTACGATGCAACGGGACCCGATAAAACAGTTATCTTCGATGATTACAGGTGCGGCCTGAACCGGCTCCAAAACCCCTCCAATGCCTACGCCACCACTCAAATGCACATTTTTACCAATTTGAGCGCAAGAACCTACGGTAGCCCAGGTATCAACCATCGTGCCTGAATCAACATACGCACCAATATTCACATACGAAGGCATCATGATGACTCCCTTAGCAACATAGGAACCATAACGGGCAATGGCATGTGGTACAACCCGAACACCCAGCTTATCATAACCACTTTTCAATGCAATTTTATCATGAAATTCAAATGGACCAGCTTCAATAACTTCCATTTTCTGCAGCGGAAAATAAAGAATTACAGCCTTTTTAACCCATTCATTTACCCGCCAGCCATTTTTTTCAGGCTGGGCTGTACGTAACTCACCCTTATCAAGCAGGTCAATAACTTTTCGAATACTATCTTTTGTTTTGCTGTCCTCGAGTAATTGCCTGTCTTCCCAGGCCTTTTCAACTATACTCTTCAGTTCTTCCATGATTTATTACCATTTTTATTTAAAGGTGTAAAAGTACCGTTCTTAGGAGAAAAATAAAAATGAATCCGGCAATGTCTGAGATAATTATTATGGTGCATTCCAATAATAAACGCACTCATGGTATAAAATCATATAAAATATTGAATTATTGGCACTTTTTTAGACAAATTGGTCATTGCGAACATCGAGATATGTTGATTTTTTGATGAATTTCTTTTAACCTTACACGGATGATGATGGCTATTTCTGATAGAAAAACTATTTTTATCACATTGTTTTAAAAGTTAGTTGATATGAATTTAGAGGAAAGCATAAGTCATCTTTTTGTTTACGGAATATTACTACAAGACTATCCCTATGAAATGAATTTTAAAATTACGGATCATGCAAATTTCATAGGTAAAGGATTTGTGAAAGGAAAACTTTACCTGGTTTCCGACTATCCGGGTTTAACTTCTGACGGCTTCAATGATAAAGTTAGAGGTGAGGTTTACGAACTAAATATACCTGAAATTATCCTGCCAGCTGTTGATAAATTTGAAGAGTATATTTACGGAGATGATGAGAATTCGGAATATATTCGTGAAGTTACGGATGTGTATCTTGAAGATGGACAAAAAGTAAAAGCATGGACATATTTTTACAATTATCCGGTAGAAGAGAAAAACCGTATTTCTTCCGGTGATTTCCTGCAAACGTTAAATGGTGCTGTAAAACAACATTCAAGGGTAAATGAATAAACCCCTGTAATGACTGACGTACATCGGGTGTTGGTTTATTGGTAACAAGAAAATAAACGAGAAACATGCATTGATTATTCAATCGTGCTACTTTTACAGTGTTAAAAAAATCAACATTTTGTGCTGACTGATAAAACAAAATTTCTGTTTAAAAATCTGCTCAGAGGAATTACCTGGCTGGCAATTATTATTGCGGTGTTTCTTGCATATAAAAAGTTTGGGAAAGCCATCTTGTTCGAATGGCTGGAGCCCATGCTCAATCGACCAATTCTGGTTTATTTGATTTTTCTAATCTCCGAAATTGTATTTGGTATTATTCCTCCAGAAGTATTTATTCTTTGGGCATTGCGCAGTAGTAATATGATTGAATATGCAGGCATCGTTATGCTTCTTGCCATATTGTCATATGGAAGTGGCATTGTTGGCTTTTTCATTGGAAGATACCTGAAGGACACCCGGTTTTACAGGATCTTGAGATACCGGCGATTTTATAAGTACGAAGGTAAATTACGGGAATATGGTTTGTACCTCATTATTGTTGCAGCATTGACTCCCCTGCCATACTCGGCCATCAGCATGCTGGTAGGCGCAGTTAGGTTTCCTTTTAAAAAATTTCTTTTTTATTCATTAACGAGATTTATCCGTTTTGCCACTTATTCCTGGATCATTTGGGAAGCTAATCTTATCTAAGGATGAAAAACAAGCAGAGGAACAGTTGTATGATAAAACAATCTTTTGGTCAAACTTGATTTGAAAAGTTTCGAAATTAAACCCCTCTTTTTTCTGGAAATCGCGATGATCTTTATTTGTTTTTCCAGCACGAGTTCATCGATTTGAACGAGTATATCTTTGTTATCCGCTGTAAAAAATTCGATGTTATAATCTCTGTAAACTTCACTAAAATATTTTTTAATTCCTTCCAGCTTCAGTATTTCTTTGTGTGATTCCGGATCTTTACAAATGTGTAAATAATTAATTTTTAGATGGTAAGGCTCTGTTAACAACATTAGCTTACGCATCGACTCAAAGTCTGACTCATCCGTACTGGTTACAAACAATACACTATTGACCTTGTTTAAACCAACAAATATGTAGTCTTCAGGTATTGTAAGCACAGGGTAATCTGAGCGATGAATAATTTTTTCAGTAACGCTTCCTAAAATGGCCGTTTCTTTGTTTCTGCCTTTGGTTCCCATCACTATGAGATCAGGCAGATAGTCTTCACTAAAATCTATGATTTCAATGGTTGGAATGCCTGGTTGAAGTGTATGATTTACATTGAAAGTGGAAACATCACCCGAAAACGCACCCATTACTGATTCGTAAAATGCTTTAAACTGAACTTCTTCCTTTTCCTTCTCTGATTGGTAAATCTGTTTTTTGATTCGCTGACGTTCCTTTTTTGAGGATGTAAGTTCCACCAGGTCAAATGCCGGTGAATAAAAGGTATGAAACAGATGAATCTCAGCATCTATGATCGAGGCAAGCTGAAAAGCATACCGGCAGGCCAACTGCGAACATTCGGAATAATCAACCGGAACCAGAATCTTTCTGACTTCCGCTGTGGCTCGATTCAACAAGGCAGCATTTTCCATAACAATTCAAGTAACATTTTTATACAAAAGTAATGTTTTTATGAACACGTTCATTCACTATTTGAAAAGCCATCGCTTTGGTAACTGTAATAAATTATATCCAGAAATATTATACCCGGCAGAAGGGTTGCGGATTCCCGGCAATAACCATCCCTGAAACATGCAATAACACATCCTTCAAAAGTATAATTATTTATTGGCACCCGGCACCTGCATTTATCGGTTTGCTCCCATCTTTTTTTTCTGAAAGTTCATATTTGCTCTTTCCATTGTTTTAGCCAGAATAAACATTACCGAAAGTAAAAATATGATCCCTGCCCCAGAAGGAATATCAAGAAAATAAGACGCGATTAGTCCCCCCAGCGTTCCAATAAATGCAAAAATCACCGACAGATAAAGCAAAACTCTGTAGTTTTTTGAAAAGATCAGTGCCAGATTTTGTGGAATCGTAAGCAATGAAAGAACCAAAATTATCCCGACAATTCGGATATTGAATACAATGGTAAGCGCCACAAGAGATATCATAAGGTAATTCAGCGTATTCACCGGTTTGTTCTGTATTTTGGCAAATTCCTCATCAAAAGAAACGAACAAAATAAACCGGTAAAAAGCAAGAAAAGATATTATTATAAGTATGCTTAAGCCTAACATGAAGTAAAGTTCAGTGCTTGTAACTGTTAAGATATTCCCGAACAAATAACTCATTAAATTAGGAGCATACCCTGGAGTGAGATAGATAAGCATAATACCAAGAGCCATTCCAAACGACCAGATAATCGCAATAACCGAATCGTTTCTTATTTTCAATTTCTTTGTCATGTATTCCACAATCAGTGCTGCCAATACTGAAAATCCTGCTGCACCTGCTATCGGATTGAACCCGAGATAATATGCCAGCCCTATCCCACCAAACGAAGCATGGGTGACACCACCGCTAATAAAAACAATGCGTCGGGTAACAATGTAAAGCCCGATAATACCGCATGAGATGCTTGAAAGAACTGCCGCCATTACAGCATTCAGAAGAAAATCGTATTCAAATATTACATCCATATTATTGATGTGTTTTTAATACACGATGGGGCACAGTGCCATGTGTTATAAGTTCGATTGGACAGTTATAAGAGGCCAGCATTTCCTGGGTTATCTCCGAAGCCGGATGATAATGTAACTTTTTATTCACACATGCAATGGTTTTTACCACACTTGATATTTGACCAACATCGTGACTTACAAGTACAATGGTCATTTCTTTGTTTAACTCTTTCAGCAAATCATACAATTCTCTTTCAAATTTATTATCAACAAAGGTATCCGGTTCATCAAGAACAAGAACCTTTGGTGAGCTAACAAGGGCACGGGCAAGCAAAGTCCGCTGCAATTCTCCTCCCGAAAGCTCGCTGAGAATTTTCTTTCGGTATGTTGAAATATTCAAATGCTCCAGCGTTTGACGGACAATTTCTTTATCGGATCGGGAATATTTTCTGTACCATGGTTTATCGGCTTGTAATCCGGACAGAACAACTTCTTCTACGGTTATTGGAAATTCCTTATCAAATTTGTTGAGTTGCGGGAGATAACCAATGGAATAATTTCTTGCATCAAGGTGATTTTCGATGATCCCCTGCCTGGGTTTTAACAAGCCCAAAATAAGTTTTAGTAAGGTAGTCTTTCCGCCTCCATTCGGTCCAATGACGCCGATAAAATCAGAACTGTTAATTTTTAAATTGACATTTTCCAGGACGTTTTCATGATCATAACCGGCATATACCGATTTTAATTCAATTAATGGATTCATTCAATGCTTTTTTCAATTTCTCTGTAACTGAAACAATTTCATCTTTCCAATGCTCGTTCAGCGGATCAATTTCAATGATATTTGCATTTATCTGATTTGCCAGCACCTGAGCATTTTCAATGTCAAATTGTTTTTGAATAAAAACATACCGGATACCATGTTGTTTTGCCTTTTCGGTAATTTTTTTAAAATGCATCGGCGTGGGTTGTTTGCCTTCAAATTCGAGTGACTCCTGTTCAAGGCCATAATCACGGGCATAATAGGTAAGTGCCGGATGAAAAATTAAAAACATATCCTGCTCACGGCTACTTAACTGTTCCGCTATCCACTGATCCAGGCTGTCCAAAACATGTATAAACCGTAAATAATTTTCACCATATGTTTCGTGTTTTGATGGATTCAATTCCTGCAGTGCATTTAAAATATTTTTGGAAATCAATTTCACATTTTTTACTGACATCCAGACGTGTGGATCGATACCGTGGTGATGATCTCCATGATCACTCCCTGAAATTAAGGCAATGCCCTCCGAAAGATCGTAAAACGTTAAATCCTTGCTGATGGATTTCATTTTTTCATCCCATCCTTTTTCAAACTCAATATGCCCGATTTTAAAATATGCTTTGGCATCGGCTATCCTTGTTAGATCTTTTGGGGATGGATCAAACGTTGCCGGACTTGCACCCGGCGGTATCATCACATGAATATCAAAATCCTGTCCGGCGATCTGGTGAACAAAATATTTTTGAGGTAATATACTAACGGCAATAACATCTTTTGTCGAATGCTCACCTGTGCCGGTACAAGCAAACAAAAAAAGCATTACCACATTCATAAACAATAACTTCATTTTCATTTACTCAGGTTTAAAGGTTTGGTATCAATTTTTCGTGGAGGTACTGGGTCATATCCGTGTGTCCCCCAGGGATGGCAACGTAAAATCCGTTTTACTGCCAACCAGGTTCCTTTAAAAATTCCGTGTATTTTCAATGCTTCAATAGCATACTGGGAGCATGTAGGAATATGCCGACATGAGTTTGGAATAATTGGAGAAATAACCAATTGATAAATTTTTATGGGTAAAATAAAAATATATGATAATATGTAAGTGATTTTTCGAATCATTTCAAAAATCTTCTATAAATCTGCACATTCTCTGCAAATTCCGGTTATTAAAATGTTATTCTCCAGCTTCGTATACCCTTCGGGCAATTCAAAATCGGTAACCAGTACCTCCGGCAAACAAATTAACCTGCAACACCGGATACATTTAAAGTGCACATGCTCTTCAAGATCATCTTTCCCTAAAGATAACACATAGCGCCACACATTATCGGCCAGAATTTTGTGCACTACCCTCTTTTCTTCAAAAATATTCAGTGTCCTGTATACTGTTGTCCTGTCAACGGTATTGTTAAGAGCATCTGCTATTTCCTTTCCCGATAATGGAAAATTACTCCTGGCCAATACTTCCAGGATTTGCTGTCTGCCGCGGGTTCTGCTGAGCCTGTTAATTTTAAGCAATTGATTCACCATGTCAATTATTTGCAACAGTGTTGCAAAAATAGTTAAATCATGGATATAAACATATGATATATTAAAAAAACAATGGGCTGGCCAGATTATTGCAATTTATTACATGCCTGATATTTAACTTATTTTAACATTAATTGCACATTTTTTTTATGATGTTTAACGTCTCATAACAAAAAGTTTTGATCAAACCAACCTTCATACTTTTATTTATTGTTTTATCCATTCCGATTTTCGGTCAGAATGTTGTCGGAGATGTGGCAAAACTGAAGGGTAAAATTGTGCATGCAAACGACAGTACGCCTGTCCCTTTTGCTCATATTCACAATGAAAGCCTGCGAACCTCCTCCATTTCTGATACGTCGGGTAATTTTAGCATTTTTGTTTCAGGCACCGACAGCCTGGTGTTCTCAGCGATGGGTTATTATCCAAAGTTGCTTATTCTAAACAATAATATTCCTGTGGATACTTTTCTGTTTGTTGAAATGCAAGAACGAATTTACGAAATTGAAGAGGTTTCAGTTTTTGGTGCCAGGTCCTATCAGCAATTTAAACAAAAAGTTGTAAACATGGAGTTTTCAAAAACAAAAACTGAAATATTAAAGGACACCCTTGTTCAGTTGTCGAAAAAAGTAGCCAATGAGGCATATGAGGAGGCCAAAACCAAAAAAATGCTGGCCAGGGAATCCATTTCACAGATTCCCATTGCATCTATTCCTATTTATTCAAAAGATGAAAAAGAACGAATGAAACTGAAAAAAATGATTGAAAAAGAAAAAATTCAGCGACATGTTCACGAAAAATTCAATAAAGAAATCATTGCCCAGTTAACCGGGTTAAAAGAGCCCGTACTTACTGAATTTTTTGTTTACCTGAATTTCAGTAATAAATTTGTTTTAGGAGCATCGGATTATGACATTCGCAAGGCAATACGCAGAAAATTTGAATTATATTTAAAAGAAAAAACACCACATGGATCTTTGGATACCGTCATTCAGTGATATAGAAAAAGCACATGAGCGAATAAAAAAATATATTCATAGAACACCCGTATTCAGCTCATCAGCAATTAATTCTATAGTTGAAGCGCAGTGTTTTTTTAAATGTGAAAATTTTCAAAAAGTGGGTGCATTTAAGTTCCGGGGAGCCACCAACGCGGTTTTATCCCTTGATGATTCGTCTGCTCAAAATGGTGTAGCCACACATTCTTCCGGCAACCACGCGGCTGCTTTAGCTCTTGCAGCGGCCAAACGGGGGATTCCAGCCTACATTGTTATGCCGGATAACTCACCGGAAATAAAAAAGAAAGCTGTTGCAGGTTATGGTGGCAGAATTACGTATTGTGAGCCTACCCTCAAAGCAAGAGAAAATACCCTTTATCAAGTGGTAAAAGAAACAGGAGCAACATTTATTCATCCCTATGACAGTTTTTATATCATTGCAGGTCAGGGAACTGCAGCGCTTGAATTGCTTGATGAAATATCAGATCTTGATAGCCTGATTGTTCCGGTTGGCGGTGGCGGGCTGTTAAGCGGAAGTGCTATCACTGCCAAACATATGCATCCAACTGTGGAAGTAATTGCTGCTGAGCCAAAAGGAGCAGACGATGCATGGCAGTCGTTCCATTCCGGCAGAATTATACCTTCTGAAAAACCACAAACTATCGCTGATGGCTTACTCACATCACTCAGTGAACGAACGTTTGAAGTTATTCAAACACATGTGAATGACATCTTAACAGTTAAGGAAGAATCAATTGCTTCAGCCATGCGGTTGATTTGGGAGCGAATGAAAATTATCGTGGAACCATCGGCAGCAGTTACATTGGCTTTGATCCTGGAAAACAAATCGCGATTTAAAAATAAAAAAATCGGATTCATCCTTTCAGGTGGCAATGTTGACTTGAATCGGCTGCCGTTTTAATTATCCAAATGAATAATCGCTGATATTGGATAATGATCGGAATATTTAACATTGTGTTTGTTATAACCGGATGAAGCAAGTTCGGGACTGTAAAAAATGTAATCGATCCTGAAACGGGGAGTTCGTCCGAGAAATGTATTGCTGACACCCTTACCAGAAGTAACAAAACTATCTTTCAAATTCCCACGCATGTGCTTGTACGTGTAACTAACCGGAGTATCATTAAAATCGCCACAAACCAATACCTTGTAAGGTGAGTTTTCAATCAACTCTGCTACCTTATCCACCTGTTTTGAACGTGTAATAAATGCATTTCTCAGTTTTTTTGAAAGGTCTTTCGCTTCCCTGAGCTGATCGTCTGTATTTTCCAGTTTTATGTTATTTATAAATTTAAAATTATTGTTTGCAAGGCGATACGATTGCAAGTGATTATTGAAAATTCTGATCGTATCGTTTCCTATAAGTACATCCGTAAATATCACCCGATTTACTGAGTTTTCAAATGTTTGAGACCCTTTCCGAATAATCGGGAATTTACTGAATGTTGCAACACCATACTTCCCACCCATGAAATTATTGATGTAATCAATGTGGTGGTATTTCATCCACTGCAAACTGTTTTTTATAAAGTCCAGTGAAATTTCAGCATCATCCTTTGGAATATAAAACTCTTGTAAACAAAGTATGTCCGGTTGCTCCTCATAAAAAAATTCAAGCATCTTATTGGCCGATCCCTTTTCCTTTGACCACCGGTAAAAATCAAACATCCGGACGTTGTAAGTCATAAGTGTGAAAGTGGGTTCATCCGGAAGATATTTTTTGTTTTCACCCAATGGGATTTGAATAAAATGACCAATGTGCCCCCATCCGACAACAACAACCACCAGGGATATTAGAAAATACCAACGTCTGCGTACCAACCACATTATTACAAACGCTACATTTATAAATAAAATATATGGAAATGCCAGCCCAAAAAACGCGAGCGGCCAAAAGGCATCAGGACTAACATGCACTGCCAGGTATGCTAATAACATAAAAACTGCCAGTAGCAGGTTAATATACCACAAAATTTTACGGGTAAAACTGCCAAACAATCGCTTTCTCTTCAGGTTCATTTGTTCTCTCCGGCCTTAAACAGTATTTCCTTTTCGCGTTTCGATAAGCTTTCATATCCTGACTGGGCTATTTTATCCAGGATTTTGTCAATTTTTTCCTGTTCAGTGATCCTGCGTTGGTTATATTCCCAATCCGTTTGCTTCTTTACCTCCTCATTATTGCGTCGGTATGATACCCTTAGCCTTTGCCTGGGTTTGAAAATCGAAGCAATTCTATCCATTATTTTACTGAAGCCCATGGTAATATCATTTCCCTTTTTATATTGTTGTGCATATAAGATACCAAAAATGGCACCTCCGAGGTGCGCAATATGTCCACCAGCATTGGTAGATGCAATCTGAAGGACATCAGTTATAATAAAAACCAGCGCAATATACTTTAGTTTAACCGGACCAATAAAAATCAGGTTCAGGGTGTAATCGGGAACATACACTGAAATGGTAATGGCAATGGCCATAACGGCAGCAGATGCGCCAAGGGCTATAGCTGCTCCTGCAACAGGTTCAAATACAGGTAACAGATTAAACATCAAAATATAGAGTGCTGCACCCGATAAACCACCCAGAATATAGGTATTCAGCAATTGTTTTGAAGTAAGGTAATGAAGAAAAATCCGGCCAAACCAATATAACCATAACAAATTGAATAGTATGTGAAGAAAACCTTCATGCAAAAACATGTAGGTGAAAACGGTCCATGGACGCACAAGCAATGTTGACAAATTAGCCGGTACCGCCAGAAACCGCAACACAGGTTCCTGCAAATATCCCAGCCCTGAAAGTGTAAGGATCACCCAAAGGATCCTGATGGCAAGGAATACCGCCAGATTAATATAAATCAGTTTAACCACAATACCGCCTCGTCTGAAAGAGGCCTTTAATTCATCTAAAATTCCATTCATTATTCTGTTATATCAAAAAAATGCAAGCATATAATTTTACAAACGTAATTCATCCTGTTATTAATAAAAACTATCACCTTTTTTATTCCAGTATTTAATAAGAAAAAAACCGAACACCATTCCACCGAGATGGGCAAAATGGGCAATGTTGCTACCGGGTTGTGTCAGTCCGAGATACAGTTCCAGTGCACCATAACCTATAACGAGGTATTTGGCTTTGATTGGTATGGGAGGAAATAACAACATCAAACGGGTATTCGGAAACAACATTCCAAATCCGAGTAAAACCCCAAAAACGGCACCGGAGGCTCCAACTGTTGGTGTATTTAAAAGTACTGCCAAATCTCTCATTTCCACGTTCGGAAATCTTGTCATTTGCCTGCCCTGTTCAACGATGATCCTGATTTCTTCCTGTGAAAGACTATTTGTCAATGACTTATAGTTAATATAATTTACCAGCAAATGAAATCCAGCCGCACCCAAACCAGTAATTACATAATAAAGAAAAAAACGTTTAGGCCCCCAAACGCTCTCCAGCACGCGGCCAAACATCCATAGAGCAAACATATTAAAAAACAAATGAAACCATCCGCCATGCATAAACATATGAGTTACTATCTGGTAAGGATGAAATTTACCGGACGCAGGGAAATATAATCCCAACTCTTCAATCAAATTTACCTGAAAGGCTGTACCAACAACATAGGTGGCCAAAAGCAACAATACATTAATAATCAGCAAATTTTTCACCACCGGAGGAATACTGCCAAAGCCACCTGAACTATAATTTCTCATTCTGTTTTCTTTAAATTCTTCTTACAAAGTTTATATTATTCATTAAAAAATATCCAAATTGATAAACAATTTGTGTACCATCATTGAAAACGAGCCTCCAGCTCATGCATATTCACAATTTGTATGACAGGTTTACCGGACGGAGAATAATTTGGCATTTCACTTGCAAAAAGCTTATCAAACAATTCTCTCATTTCTTCGTTCGTTAAACGTTGCCCGTACCTCACCGAAGATGCCCTTGCAAGGGCAGTGGCAATTTTTTCCTTGATGTTTACTTTTTCTGTTCCTTTTGATTCTTTATAGCGCTTCACCAGTTCATCCAGTAAATCCTGGGGATCAATATCAGCAGCTTCTGCCGGATAGGAGTTTACAACAATGGCTGATTTGCCAAATTCTTCAATTTGAAAACCAATTTGAGTGAGCGTTTCTTTCATTTCCATGACAAGTGAAAAATCATCCACAGATAATTCGATGGTTTTTGGAAACAAGCTTTTTTGCGAAAGCCCCTGGTTAAAAGCCATTGTTCGAATAAATTTTTCGAATAAAACCCTTTCGTGTGCCCTCTTTTGATCAATCAACATTATTCCGGATTTAACAGGAGTAAGAATAAAACGACCCTTTAGCTGTAAAAACTTGTCAACAGGTCCGCTTTTCTCAGATATACTGTCTTTATCACCATCAAAATTTAATTCTATCTCTTGTTCTTTTTTCTCGAACCCCGAATACATATTTTCCCAGTTATCCTTGTTTTCTTTATGCAATGACCAGTTACCGCTGCTTCGGCCTTTTTGGCTCACTGATGGTTGAAACGGATTGTAATCCGGATTTACATTGATGGATGGAGGTTTAATTTCACCATCCCTTTTCGGTACCGGAATATCAATTACTCCTGGTGTATCAAAATCAATGGATGGAACAAGGTTAAACCTTCCCAGCCCTTCCTTTACTGAAGCTTGAAGAATCTGGAAAATTGCCTGTTCATTTTCAAATTTTATTTCAGTTTTGGTCGGGTGAATATTAATATCAATACTTTCAGGATTTGTTTCAAAATAAATGTAATAAGTTGGAAAAACATCCGAGGGTAACAGTCTTTCATATGCTTTCATAACTGCCTTGTTAAAATAAGGGTGTCGCATGTATCGCCCATTCACAAAGAAATACTGTTCACCCATCCGTTTTTTTGCAATATCCGGCTTTCCAATATATCCTTTAATTTTAATAATGCTTGTTTCGGTTTCAATAGTAGCAAGGTGTTGGTTCATGTTTTTACCAAGCATTTGGATGATGCGCGGCCTCAGTTTTGAAGAGGTAAGATTGTACACATCTTCGCCGTTATGAATTAATGAAAAGGCAATCTCCGGATGACAAAGGGCTACCCGCTGAAACTCATGAATGATATGTCTGAACTCGGTTGCTACGGTTTTGAGAAATTTTCTTCGAGCGGGCACATTAAAAAACAGGTTTTTAACCAAAATATTTGTGCCATTGTTGCACGATTCGGGTTCCTGTGATATTACTTCTGACCCCCTGATATTCAGATTTGTACCCAACTCATCCGCTGATTGTTTTGTAATCAACGAAACATCGGCAATAGCGGCAATGGACGCCAGGGCCTCGCCCCGAAAACCCATGGTTCGGATACAAAACAAATCATTCGCATGTTTTATTTTTGATGTCGCGTGACGTTCAAAACTAAGCCGTGCATCCGTAGGTGTCATGCCGTTGCCATCATCCATCACCTGCACAAGCGTGCGTCCGCCATCTTTAATATTCACCGTAATGTTCCGGCTGCCTGCATCAACTGAGTTTTCAATAAGTTCTTTAACAACAGAAGCAGGACGCTGAACAACTTCTCCTGCTGCAATCTGATTCGCTACAGCATCCGGTAAAACTTTGATTATATCAGACATGAGCTAAGTGAACAGGTTATTATAAACTAGATAATAAGCCAGTGCAAACAAGGCAAGAAGAATAATAAGCAGCCGAACATTCGATTGTTTTTTTAATCTTTTCGTATCCCTGAAATGTCCGCGCATATGCCCGCGTTGTATTCCGGATCGATAACCGGATTCATCCTTTTTACTCACCCCCATTTCACGTTCAATTTTGCGGATCCTTTCCTGTAATTCCTCTTTTTGCTGATTGTAGTATAGTGGCTGATAATTAAATTGCCGGTGTCTTGGTGTCTTAAATAAACTTGGTATTCCCATATCAATGATGTTTTGAACAACAAAATTATCAATTTATTTTCTCACAGTAGAACAAATATGATGCAACTAAAGTTTTTGTCCACATTGTTTACAGAATAATGCATCATTTTCGTGCGCGGCCAATCCGCAATGTAAACATTTTCGCGACTTATCGCTGTATTTTGCTGATTGCACCAATTCGCCTGTTACTATTCCGGTTGGCACTGCAATAATAGCATAACCCAGTACCATAACAAATCCTGATATAAGCTGTCCGATCGCTGTTTGTGGTGTAATATCGCCGTAGCCCACCGTGGTAAGTGTAACAATAGCCCAGTAAATACTTTGGGGGATACTTGTATATCCGGCATCAGCTCCCTCTATCAAATACATTACCGTACCTATGATCAATACGATGGTAAGCACCGCAAAAAGAAAAACACTGATTTTCACCCGGCTGGCAATCAATGCCCTGGTTAGTATGGCGCTTTCATTTGAATACCTGGTTATTTTTAAAATTCTGAAAACCCGTAACAATCGGATGGCCCGAATGATCAGCAAACTTTGTGCACCGGCAATGAAAAACGCAATGTAGGTAGGTATAACCGATAGAAAATCGATGACCCCATAGAAACTAAAAATATATTTTACAGCTTTTTTAGCCGACCAGATTCTCAATAAATATTCAATAGAAAAAATGATGGTTACGATATACTCAATCACCCGGAAAAGGAGCCAATAATCACCTTGAAGTTGGGGAACACTTTCCAGAATGACAACAAATACACTTATAAGGATGATGACTAACAAAATGATGTCAAATGTTTTTCCTTCCGGTGTATCCGATTCAAATATAACGCTATATGTTTTCTTTCGCATGTTACTCATTGTATGAATTCAATTCGTAAAGCAAGTCCAAAGTGGAATAAGGTAAAAAAATTGCGCATAATTATCAATTTTAATTTTACTTTGAATAAAAATAAGTGCGATGTCTGAAATATTTAAAGAAGATTTCTTAGAAGCGCAAAAGGTACTTCATGAATTTATAAAAAAAGAGGAAAACTTCATTTCTTTAAAACATGCAGGAATGCTGATTGTTGAAACCATCCAGTCAGGAAAAAAAATTATTGCCTGCGGAAATGGAGGGTCCATGAGCGATGCCATGCATTTTGCCGAAGAACTTTCGGGCCGGTTCCGTGAGGAACGGCCTTCACTCCCGGCCATTGCCATTTCTGATCCTGCACATATTACCTGCGCTGCAAACGATTATGGCTTTGAAAGTATATTTTCACGATTTATTGAAGGTTTAGGAAACGAAGACGATATTTTACTGGCCATTAGCACAAGCGGAAATTCAAAAAATATAGTGAAAGCTGCAGAGGTAGCAAGAAGCAAGAATATGCGTATTGTTTCGCTTACCGGAAAATCGGGTGGAGAGCTCGCCAAACTAAGTGATATCGAAATCAGGGCTCCCTACAGCGATTACTCGGATAGAATACAGGAGATCCACATCAAAATTATCCATTCGTTGATCCACTTTGTGGAAGAAAATTTGAAATAGCGCCAACCATGGCCAATTGTTATTTTTAAAGTTCTTATACCATTGCAACTGGCCAGCCAAACAATAAGACAATTAGATTTGTTTATCATTAAAGCGGCCATCAAAACCATGGAAGCACCTTTACGAATGTGGTTAGTTTCAAAATAAAAAATCAAGTATTATCGTTTGTGTATACAAATGTCAGCGCATCAAAAAATAAAATTCAACGTTTTCAGTACTGCAATTATAGTTCTGGTAGTGCTTGTATTTTTTCCTGCTTGTGTCAAAGAAACCTTTGATTCTTCCGAACTCAATTTTAGACCGGATTTTCACGCCGGGGTAGCCAGCCCTGTTGGATACCGAACATTTACAATGGACGATTTTTTTGACCCGCACGACCAGCGGATCACCCGGACGGATGAAAACGGTCTTTTAACATTGTTCTATCAAACCAGATTTGAATCGCCGCTGCTTGGTGATATTTTTTCCATTGATAACTTCGGGGAAAGTGGTGCCCTGAATAATGAGTCAGGCCAGGATGTTTTTCTTGAAACTATTGATGCACAATACGAAACAAGGGATACTGCCTGGCTTGAAATCGCAGTCTCACCACAAATGAATGAGTCCCGCATTTCTCGAATATTGATTGAACAACTGGAATTTGAAATAACTACATCCTCTGAATTTGATCTTAACGTCTCATACAGAGTTGAAATGCCAACCATGTTAAGAAATAATAACAGTTATGAGGTTGCCCTGGAAGCAAATGGAAATTACTCCGAATCTCTCGAAGGATATGTGCTTGAAATGCAAAAGCATGGAGATATGATCGGTTCGTTTCCTGTAGTAGTACATTCCGTATTTTATCCTTCAAACACCGTAATTCCTGCAAATTCAGAAATCATTGCTTATCACCTGTCATTTGAAAATTTCATATACGAAACCATTTATGGGAATTTTTCAGGTTATGCCATAAATTTACCTTCCAATACCATTGATTTGGATATATATAAGTCGATTCCTGAAGGTACTTTCCATTTTTCACAACCCGAAATGACCATCATCACAGAAAATTCCGTTGGAATACCTGTTGGAATTGGTTTATCGGATTTTCGAACACATACAGAACAAAACAACTGGCAACCCATTGATGGTGAAGCCGTGCCCAATGAACAAACACCATGGGTTTATAATTATCCCGGTGTTTCATCACCTGATAGAAAAGCAAATGACAGTTTGGCTGTATTGCACGACCAATGGAATTTCTCCGAACATTCGGATTCAAAACCAGAACAACTTACCTTTGAAAGTCAGTTACACGTCAATCCTTACCTGGAAACAGGGGAGCATTTTATTCGCAAAGATAGCAGGACCAGTTTCAACGTAAACCTTGAACTACCACTGTATGGCTACGCCCGGTTTTTATCGCTAACTGATACCATGAACTTTTTAATATCCGATTTCATTTCCAAAGATTATGAGCAGCTTGAAAAAGTGTATTTTCGTTTTAAAGTAACCAACGGATTTCCCATTGCTTTCAATTTACAGGTTTATCTTGCAAATGAAAATCTTGCTGTTGTTGATTCGCTGTTTGATGAAAGACAGGTTATACTGCCTGCCGCTCAAAATGATGATGCTACGGAAGCAAAGAAAAGTGACCCCATCATTGCTGAAGTAGACAGAGCAAAATTTGAGATGTTCAAACAAGATGTAAACCATCTCATTAGCAATGTACATGTTCAAACAGCGGGATACTCAGAAAATTCTCCCGCAAATGTAGGTATCTATAAGGATCAGTTTCTTGAAATAAACCTTGGATTGGTTCTCGATTTAAAAGGGTCATCAAATAATTAGAGCCATGGCACCCTGCATTCGGAAAAAAATGCTGTTTTCCTTTCTCTTTACTTTGACTTTGACAATTCAGTCCTATGGACAGGTCAACTCCCTTTATCTCATACATCAACTTCCACAATCCATCCAAATGAATCCTGCCGTTGGCTACCACTGTAAGTCGTTCATAGAAATCCCGGTTCTTTCAGGAATTATGATAAATGCAGGAAATAATATTTTTTCGTACAAGGATATCATTGGATATAATGCGGCAGATAATCTGAATTACATTAACTATGAAAACCTGAGTAACCTTTCCGGAAGAAATAACCGGATTTTCTTTGGGAATGAAATTACCCTCCTCGGTGGCGGGCTTGAAAAACAAAGTCGATATTTTTCAGCGCATATTGGCCTGAAAACATTCATCACGGCCGGAGGGCCAAAAGACTTGTTTGAGGCAACCGATGGCAATTGGGATCTACAAAATAACAGTCCGAATGATTTAAACCTGAGCAATACATTCATAAATGCATCCTCATTTTTCAGTATTGGCGTTACTGCATCAACTCAGTATGCATCAAACCTTAGGCTTGGCGGAAGCTTAAAATATCTGCAGGGTGCCTTTAACGGAATAACACAAAAATCAAAGCTCGTATTGGATACTGATGAAAACCCCATCGTTCTTGATGTTCAAAGTGCATTCACCCAAAAAAACTCGTTCCCGATGATGATTGAGTATGATGGTAATGGCATGGTTTCGGGCGTCAGTATGGAAAATGCATTTTCCAATGTACCAAGAGATTTCGTTTTTAATAAGAATCGTGGAATGGGAATGGATGTCGGCCTGATTTATGATTATTCGGAAAAAATAACGCTTTCGGCAAGCATCACCGATCTCGGATTTATACGCTGGAAATCGAACATAAACAGTTTTACAGAAGAAGGTAATTTTATTTTCGATGGATTTGATCTGAATGGATATACCGGAAATACTGATGATGTTGACTTGATTGAGTCGCTGGCAGATTCAATTCAAAAAAGTTTCGCCTACAATACGAACCAAAGCCCCTATTTCGGCATGGTACCGGCAAGGTTTTATACAGCAGCAAAATATTCGCATAACAAAAAAATTTCTGCCGGGGCAACTTTCCGTGCCGATATGCATAACCGGAACATCTACCCGTCTCTTACTTTTTCGGTGATGTACAGCCCGATAAAAAGCATCCATGGCATTGTAAGTTATTCATTAATGAACAGGAGTTACCAAAATGTAGGCGGCGGAATTGTTGCCGGTAACAACATTGTGCAATTTTACGTTGTAACAGATGTTATCCCCATCGTTTTTGCACAGGATGCAGCAAGCGGCATACCCGTTCCTTATAATTCCAAAGCATTAAATCTTCATTTTGGCTTGAATCTCATTTTTCAGTGCCGGGAAGATAAAAATCCCTATCGATCAGGAAGCTATGGAAAGCTCTGTCCCGCGTATAATTAATTCCAGGTTTGGCAGCACAAGCATGTCCGGCCAAAGCGGGGAGCATGATTATTAGGATAAATGGAACGCGGATA
>CAZAMT010000011.1:8974-33763 GCA_964486145.1 uncultured Bacteroidales bacterium | reverse complement strand
CGCATGTTTTTTAGCTTTGACCAGCTCATACTGATCTGATGGGAAAAGGTGTTTTATTTCACTTTGCACAAGCAAATCATAATGATCACTTATAAGCTTGCGAATGCCTTCTTCAGTCATTTGTTCCAAAAATTCCTTTGGCGGACGCTGCACCGGGGGTTGTGAACCAAATGGTTCTATAGTAATTTTTAATTCCATATCCCAGATAACTTCAAAATACAGAGAAAGTTTAAAAATTACCAGTCAAAATTATTTATTTTTTTACAATAGTGACCGATTAAAATTTTTAGTATGACCGTAATGTACAACTTATCTTTATGTTATCAATGCATTTATTATATAAGGGGTATGTTTCGCCTTAGAGAAAAACTGTTAAGAAAATCAAAGACTTTTGCGTGAAGAAATCCGGGCTGTTTGAGCGAAGCGAGTTTCCGGATTTTAGCAAAAGTCTTTGATTTTTAGGTTTTTCTCGGAAGCGACGGGGTTTTTGGTTTACTTTTTTGACCTGAAGCAAAAAAGTAAAAGCCCTTACGGCTTGAGCATAAAATAAACCTGTCCGGTTTTTACCGGACACCAATGATTTTTTTAATATTTACCCAACCTTAAACCAAAACCAAGCGTTAAACCAGACAAATCGTCACTGGAAATTCTCTCAAAATCTTCTGTTGAAACAATACGATACCCTGCGGTAACATAAAATTTCAATGGTCTTATTACATTTAATTCAATATTAATTGCAGGCTGAATCACCAGAAATACACCTGTTTCAACCATATCGTCATCTTCTAAGCCGGCATCATTTACATTTTGTTCGAATAACCAGGCCATTCCGGGACCAACAAGTGCGGAAGCAGAAAAGTGAATGGGTTTGGTACGCATTATAAAATATTCCGAGTACAGACCACCATAGCCCATTGCTGGAAGCAGATCACCCGGTTCTCCAGTAGTACCAGGACCTTGGAAGGGAATTTCTGAGAGCAATGCTTCAGCAGCACCTCCAATAACCAGGTTATTCATAACTACCCCGGCTTTGAAACCGATAAATGTTCCATATTCTCCAAATGCTTCCGAGAATTTTAATTCAGGTCCGCCAAAACCTCCCCATTCAATATCCACATTGTTGGCAATGAGAAACTCGCTTTCCTGGGCACTGGCAGTTGTACCAGCAATGGAAATGAAAAGCAATGCACCGAACATATTTAAAAATATCTTTTTCATGATGATCAAGTTTAATATTAACACTTACTGATTTTGAGGATAAATTTAAACTATAACAGGCACACAATCAAATGTTAATAGACCAACGGTCGCGATTTGTTTGTCAATCTAACGATTTTGTACACTGGTTGCGATTTGGTTATGATAACAAAACCACCCAATGCTACTATCGATTATGCATCAGGGATTTTAGCATATTAGTAAAACCTACAATCTCATCCTCAGTAGTATCGAAAGATGTCATCCAACGAACTTCGGAAGTTTGAGCATTCCATACATAAAAAAAATAGTTCTTTTGCAGTTCTGCTACCACCTCAGGAGGGATGATTGCAAATACCCCATTTGCTTCAGGTTTTTGGGTGATTTTTACATCATCAATTTCATTTACTTTCTTATAAAGCAGTGCCGCCATTTGATTGGAATTTGAGGCCAGTTTCCACCACAGGTCATTTTCAAAATAAGCCAGAAACTGGGCGGCAATATATCGCATTTTTGAGGCAAGTTGCATCCCTTGTTTCCTCAGATACTTAAAATTTTGAGCTAATTCAGGATTAAAAAAAACAATCGCTTCTCCATACATCATCCCGTTTTTTGTACCTCCAAATGACAGTACGTCCACGCCGGCATCCGCAGTAAACTGTCTGAAATCACAGTTTAGTGAAACTGCCGCGTTTGCAATCCGGGCGCCATCCATATGCAGAAACATGTTATGTGAATGGGCAAAATCCGATATTGTCTTTATTTCGTCTATCGAATAAACTGTACCTAATTCCGTTGCCTGGGTAATTGAAATTATTTTTGGCTGCACATGATGTTCAAAGCCGATTCCATGTAGCAAAGGACTGATATCATCAATTTGAATTTTACCATCCGGGGAACTAACCGGAAGCAACTTACAACCTGAAAATTTTTCCGGTGCTCCACATTCATCAACATTAATGTGCGCGGTATCTGCACATACCACTGCATGATAAGAATTTGTAGCTGCTGAAATTCCCAATGTATTTGCGGCAGTTCCGTTATAAACAAAAAATGTTTCGCTTTTATTGCCAAACACTTGTTTAAATTTCTTCAATGCTTCAATTGTAAAAGTGTCATCACCGTAAGCAATTTGATGTTCCTTGTTCGCCTTTTCAATGTATTGCATAACAGCAGGATGCACGCCTGCATTATTGTCGCTGGCAAAGCCTTTCATTGTATTTTAATTTTTTTAGAATGTATAACGAGGTAAATTCCTGTAAGTAACATGGAAACCGCTGTTAATATAATGGAAAACCGGATGATCAGGGGAGAATGTACCTGCCATGTTACATATACCAAAGCAGCACCTGTTATAGAAATGAATAAGCTTACAATTAACGGTGTTATATGCGAAATGTAGGAAACAATGGATAGAAATACCATGCTTAGTCCAAAGAAAGTACCCGCGATCATCAAAGACTTCATTTTTAACTGGAATATGGACATCATATTGATTGCAATCATATCTGACTGATAATTGGACGACATGAGAAAATCACCAAGCAACCCATAAAATGACAATGCAGCAGATGACGAAATTACCATGGATATTGCTGAAGCAAAAAAACCAAAACTCACGAAACTGCCTAAGATCGGGTTGTAAAACCTGAATACCAGTAAATATAGCGCTGAAATACCCACCATACCTACCAGAAACAGAATGCTTGTACCCAGATAAACCAATTCCAATGTGCTTTTTTTCGAAAATTCAAGGATTGCATTCTGCAAATTATCAATATTATCATCAACAAATGAAAATGTGCTAAAACAAACGATACCCAGTACAATTGTAATTATGGTAAGGTAACCGGATATCTGTTCAGTTTTAGGTAATGAAGTTTCTTCCATTGATTAATATACAATTATTTGGACAAGATTAATTCAGGTTATGGTTCAACAGCCTTCCTATTCCATGACAATAAAAACCGTTTTAGCTTTTCATAGTCATAACCTTTCCCCGATTCTAACAAACCGGTATCCTGCGTATGAATCCTTGAACCACGAGCATCAAGTATAACCAACACCGGAAAACCAAATCGCCCGGGATATTCTAATTGTTCTAACGCAACTTTGTTTTTGTTTTCTTTGCTGTAATTGACTCTTACCGGAACATAATCTGCTGTTATGATTGAATCAAGTTCCGGGTGTTCATTAATAAAGGAGTGCAATTTGATGCACCACGGACACCAATTGCCGCCTACCTGCACCAATACATGTTTGTTTTGCATTTTTGCTTCCTGCACAGCCTGTTCTAACTGTTTCAAGGCATTTTTTTCAGGATCATATAAATGATGTTTCTGCGCATAACTGAAGTTACTATATGTCAACAATAAACACAGAATAATGAGTTTCATTTCAAATCATTTTAATGGCAAAATGTACTACCTGTTGGCTACTCTTCAATGAAAATACCAGAAGCTTTTTTCATAAACGTTGAAACCACGAAAATAGTAATTCATTCGATTATTTATCAAAATTTTCTTTTAGTTGATTCACCCAATTCTTTATACGGTCATTCGTTTGTTTTGCCTGATTTTCAAAATCGATAGCTAAACCCATGAATTTTCCGTTGCGTTCAGCAGCGGAATGCTCAAACGAATAACCTTCGGTTGACGTTTCACCAACAATCTTACCACCCCGCTCTTCCAGAAAACGGCCAAGAGTACCAACGGCATCCAAAAAATTTTCCGGATATCCAACCTGATCACCTAAACCATAAAGCGCAAATTTTTTTCCATCCATATTTTGATCTTCAAGATCCGGTAAAAACTCATCCCAGTAGTTCGGCAACTCGCCATCAAACCAGGTAGGTACACCCAGTATGTAATTATCATATTTCATGAATGTATCAAGGTCAATATCTTCAACATTTACAACATCAAGATTTTCTTTGCCGTATTCATCGATAATTTTTTTGGCAACATGACCTGTTTTTTTTGTATTGAAACTATAAAATAATCCCGTTTTACTCATTTTCAATGTTTTGAACGATTAATATTTATGAAGTTCTATTGCTGCTTTCAGAATTTTTTCCATGTCTGGCAATATGGCTCTTTCCAGGATACGGTTAAAACCGACTGGTACGAATTCTGAACCAACGCGACGTACAGGACCGTCCAGATATTCAAAGGCTTCATTTACTATAATGGCAGCAACTTCTGCTCCGAATCCCGAGAAAACCTTATCTTCATGGACAATCAGGACTTTTCCGGTTTTCTTCACTGATTGAAGAATGGTTTCTGTATCCAACGGAACCAGCGATCGTAAATCAATCACCTCGATGTCAACATTTTCCTCTTCTTCCATTTTTTTTGCTGCATCCAGGCACATGTGTGTTGTATTGCCATAAGTAATCATTGTCATATCTTTTCCTTCCCGGCGCACCCTGGCTTTACCAAAAGGCACTTCAAAATCTTCTGGAACCGGGGTTGCTGCAATCGGTGCATTGTACAAGGCTTTTGGTTCGAGAAACAACGTCATGCCTTCACTTCGGATGGAGGTTCGCAATAAGCCGGCAGCATCATCTGCAAAGGAAGGGTATACAACCCTCGTACCAGGTAACGTTGTTAAAGCTCCTTCGATTGTTTGTGAATGGTACAGGCCTCCTCCGATATATCCGCCTGAAGCCAGCCGCACGGTAACATTTGGACTGAACTGACCTTTTGTTCTCCAATACTCGTGGGTAGTTTCGACAAACTGTTCCATGGCAGGCCAGAAATAATCTGCAAACTCCGCTCCTTCCACAACAACACGTATTTTGTTATTGTACCTGACCATTCCGTTGGCCGTTCCCATGATAAAATCTTCAGCAATAGGTGCATTGAATACGCGTTCGACACCAAACTCCTGCTGCATGCCTTTGGAGACATTGAAAATACCTCCTTTATCTTTATTTGCAATGTCCTGTCCCCAGATATACGTATCAGGATTGTTCCTGAACTCTGCTTTCAATGTTTCGTTTAATCCTTCAATTAACTTTTTCTTTGGTCCATCAAATGAGTGGGTTCCATCCGGATATTTTTCAGAATCATACGGATTGGGAAGGACAAAATCGTGTATCGATTCCGGTTTGGGATCGGGCGCTGCAAGTCCTTTCTTGTGCGCTGCTTTTACCTCGGCTTTTACATCCTTTTCAATTTCTACCAGTTCATCTTCTGAAAAGCGGTTGTATCGGAGTAACAACCGACGATATTTAGCCATCGGGTCATAATCCTGCACATAATTCAGTTCGTAATCATCCCGGTATAACTCATGTCTGTCGCTATTGGAATGTGAATGTATCCGCACGCAATTGGCCTGAACAATCACAGGCTTTTGATTTTCGATAGCCCAGTTTTTTGCTTCCTCCATGGCATTCATTGAATCGAAAACATCTTTTCCGTTGCAATGAATAATTCGAAGGTGTTTAAAACCTCTAAAATTATCAGCCACTTTCCGGTTGGCAGTTTGGTCTTTTTTAGGAACCGAAATACCGTATCCATTGTCCTGAAACACGAACACTACCGGTAGTTGTTCATTGGAAGCTCCATTGATTGCTTCATAAACATAGCCTTCGGATACCGAGGACTCTCCCTGTGAACATATTGCAACACCTTTTCCTTTGTACCTGTTGATAGCCCTGCCAACACCTGTGGCGTGGAGTGCATGATTTCCTGTACAGGAAGAAACATTGTGGATATTCCATTCGGGTTTTGCAAAATGGTTCGACATATGCCTGCCACCTCCTGCTACGTCTGGATCTTTTGAAATACCATTGTATATAATTTCTTCAGCCGTTAAACCTGCAGAAATATTGGTTAACATGTCACGGTAATACGGAAATAAATGATCGGTTTCTTTATTAAAAACCTGTCCGATAGCAAGTTGAATACCATCATGTCCGGCGTATGGCGCATGATATGACCAACCGACTGCCTGTTTAAGATAATTTGGTGCACGATCATCAAGGGAGCGGCCCAAAATCATCAGTCGATACCATTTTTTTAATGTCTCCTTATCTGTTTTTTTAATATGATATTTCTTTTCTATTGTCATCTGCTCTTAAATTTTGCAAATTAATGATTATAATTTCCTGTTAACGTCAAACTGCTCCAAATAGTCAGCTACTTTTCGAAGATACGATCCAGCAAGGGCGCCGTCAACGACTCTGTGATCGTACGAAAGCGACAGAATCATCTTGTGACGTATTGCAATAACATCTCCTGAGGGAGTTTCAAGCACTGCCGGTTTTTTCTCAATGGTGCCAACGGCCATAATTGCAACCTGTGGTTGATTGATGATGGGAGTTCCTGTAATATTTCTGAATGTACCGAAATTTGATATAGAAAATGTTCCTCCCTGAATGTCATCCGGCCCCAGTTTGTTTTCCCGTGCTTTGTTGGCCAGTTCGTTAATTTCTATGGCTATTCCAAGCAAATTTTTCTGATCGGCATGTTTTACCACCGGTACAATAAGGTTTCCATTGGGCAACGCTACAGCGATACCTACATTGACATTTTTTCGCAGGATAATGTTGTTGCCGTCCACAGATGCATTGATCCCGGGATAATCCTTCAAACCTTTGACAATGGCTTCAGTAAAAATCGGAAGGTAGGTAAGTTTGACACCTTCTTTTTTCATGAATTCATCTTTCATCTTACCCCGCCAACGAACGATTTCTGTAACATCGGCTTCAATGAAATTGGTTACATGCGGTGATACTTGTTTTGACATAACCATGTGATCTGCAATCATTCGACGCATGCGATCCATCTCAACAATTCGGTCACCATCATTTACTGTTACTGATACTTTTGGTTGCTTGGGAGCTGCAGGTTGATCGGTTCTGGCACCCCGGTTTTTTAAATAATCGAGGATATCTTCTTTCTTTACGCGTCCATTGATTCCCGATCCTTGAATTTCTTCCAGTTCCCGGATACTTACATTTTCAGCCCTGGCAATGTTTTTAACCAATGGAGAATAAAATCTTTCAGATGCACTAAAATCTTCATCCGGTTTCACATCTTTTGTATCCTTCTTCACTTCAGATGTTACTGCAGGTGCTGAATCTTTTACTTTATGTGCTGTTTCCTCAGCTTCTTCAGCAACTTCGTCACCATCCATGCTTATATGGGCAATCACCTCCCCTACAGCCACAACATCATTCTCCTTAAACAATACCTTTGTAATTTTTCCATCAACGGGTGAGGGTATTTCAGAATCTACCTTGTCTGTAGCTATTTCCAAAATCGGCTCTTCCTCTTCCACGATGTCTCCTTCATTTTTGAACCATTTGGTAATGGTAGCTTCCTGAACACTCTCCCCTAGTTTAGGCATTAAAAGTTCAAATTTCGACATACTTTATATTTTTACTGTTTTTTTTCAATTTGGGCGCAAAGATAACAAATTACGGGCAATTTAAACCGGATCTAAATTAAGCTTTTGTTAATCCTTTCCGTATGGCGTTGTTCTGAAATATTTTAATCATACAAAATTGTCTTATTAACAAAATAATTGAAAAATCTATCGTAAGCCATCTTGTGCATTTCCGTAAATTGTTGTCATTCATTGATTCTAAATATCGAATAAAATAACATCAGTAAATAAAAAAAGTTGAAATATAAAAAAACGCAGCCCGGCATTTCTGAATTCATGCTTACAGGAATAAATGCACTCCACTCATAATCATAATTTTGCCAATCGGAATCAAACTCAGAATATGGCAAGATGGATATTGTTTATTAACCAATGATTAATTGAACCGGGTAGCGCCAAATGAGATATTTTCTGCTTGTAATATTTCCGGTTCAAAATAATCAAAAAGATTCGTTTTGGGCCATTCATCAATGGTATGCACTGATTCAAACATGAGCCTTGATATTTCAGAATGAATCCTATCCCTGTTTTTGGTTGTAGTATTCAGCAATACAATCCAGTTGATGTTATTGCGTTGGCGTAATATTAGTGCTGCTGTTCCACTAAGGGTGCCTGTGCGCCACCAGTTTCCCCTGCCATCGGATCCTTTCCAACCTATTAATGAATTTCCATTTATATTCCGGTCGGTCATTAAATTGATGGTTTCTTTTTTAAGAAGGTCCGGTTGTCCGGGAAAACCATCAACGGCAACCATCAGCTTCATCAATTCAACAGCAGAAGCAACCCATCCCCCGGCAGGGCCAAGCAACTGAATGTTGTTACCACCATATGCCTGAGGTACAACATTTCCGGATCCATCAAAGGCATAAACCGGTCCGGAATTACCTGATTCATAGTATTTCACTTCATTTTTAAAACGCTCCTCATAAAAATTATTACCAATGTGCATGTCATAAATTCCCAACGGCTCCAAAATTTCAAAACGCACATAGTCTTCGTAAGACAATCCGGTTACCTCCTCAACAATTTGTCCTAAAATTATGAAGCCCAGGTTGGAATAGCTGTATTTTTCTCCCGGCTCGTAATCAAGCGGTTTCAACAAAGCATATTGAATGACGTCTTTAGCATCCACGGGTGGATCAATATTCAAGGTATTAGCAACAGTTAAGGGCATAAATACGGGATCGCCTCTTCTACGCGACCAACCGGCAGTATGCACCAATAAGTGATGAATGGTAATATCAAAATAATTCTCGTCATTGGGCTGATAGATACTGTCGTTTAATAAGCCATTTTTCCCAAAAACATGATCTTCAATGGAAAGAACTTTATCTTCGTGCAACTTCATGATGGCAATGGCAGTAATTAGTTTTGAAACACTTGCAATACGAAACAAATGTTTTGGCTCAACGGATTCATTGAGCTCGTAGTTGGAATAACCAAATCCTTTCGCATAAATTAATTTACCTTGATGAGAAATAGCTACGGATGCACCATGAATCTTACGTTTTATTAAAAAGTCTGCAATTTTCATGTCCAATTGCTCAACGGCCTCATAATCCGATAAATCATTTGCCAGTCGATGTGATATCGGAATCACATCATATTTCATGGCAGGATTACCGTGTCCTCCTTTAAAAGTAAGATTTAAAACGACATCCAGAAAAAAGAATAATAGTAAAAATCCTACAAGTAGTATCTTCTTAAATTTCATAACAACCTTATATTCAAATATTTACAACAATCATCTATCGCAATATGTTATTGCATGTTTATAGACTGATGAAAATACAATGCAAATATCATAACAATTTTAATGCAAATCGTTTTAAATTATAAACACACCACATTCAATGATCTTAATAAAATTTTTTTATTGTTTTAAGCACTTGTAAATAAAAGAAATACGAATCTTCATAAGAATAGTTAGTTAAATGTTTTTCATCTGTCAGTTTGATTGTCATAAACCAAATAAATCAAATGATTCATGGGAAAAAAACATTTATTTATCCATTCATTCTATCATTTAGTCAAATTATTCATAGGATTATCCTGCAATCATGATAATTAATTGAATGTGTGTATGATAAAGCAGCGACACATTGTTAATAACTTTTTTACTCATAAATAGCGTTAAAACGAAAATTATTAACTTTTAAACCATATAAAGTATTGATATTCAAATGTTTTAATTTAGAATAATTTTAAGTAAACAGTGGTAAACTGGATTTTTTCAAATAAAATGTTTTATCTTTGCTTCACTACACCAATTTTAACTAAATGATGATTAAAAAAGTCCTAATCGCAAACCGTGGTGAAATTGCCGTTAGGGTTATTCGTTCTTGCAAGGAGTTGGGTATAAAAACCGTCGCGGTATATTCAGAAGCTGACAGGAAATCACTCCATGTGCGTTATGCTGATGAAGCTTATTTTATAGGTCCCTCGCCTTCTGTTGAAAGTTATTTATCCATTAAAAAAATCCTGGAAACAGCAAAAATATCCGGTGCTGATGCTATACACCCCGGGTATGGATTTTTATCTGAAAATGCCGAATTTGCCAAAAGATGTCGTAAAGAAAACATTATTTTCATTGGTCCATCATCCCAGGCTATATCTACAATGGGTGATAAAATTACTGCAAGACAAACCATGATCAATGCCGGAATACCGGTTGTTCCCGGTACCAAGAGCAAAATCAGAAATGAAGGAGATGTAAAAAACATTATCCACGATATTGGATTACCTGTTATGATAAAGGCATCTTCGGGTGGTGGAGGAAAAGGCATGCGACTGGTTAGGGAGGAAAACCAGTTGATGGATGCCGTTAAATCTGCTCAATCTGAAGCCCTTTCATCTTTCGGGGATGATTCCGTATATGTTGAGAAGTATATCGAATCGCCACACCATATTGAATTTCAGATACTTGCAGATAAGTATGGGAATACCATCCACTTATGCGAACGGGAATGTTCGGTGCAACGAAGACATCAAAAGGTAATTGAAGAAACACCATCTCCACTGATGACTCCCGGGTTGCGTGAAAAGATGGGCATCGATGCAATCAATGCTGCTAAAGCTGTAAGTTACGAAGGTGCAGGAACCATTGAATTCCTTGTCGATAACGATCATAACTATTACTTTCTTGAAATGAACACCCGCCTTCAGGTTGAACATCCTATCACAGAAAGGGTTATTGGCATTGATCTCGTTAAAGAACAAATTAAAATAGCAGAAGGCCAGGAACTCAATCATAAACAAA
Organism: uncultured Bacteroidales bacterium; assembly: GCA_964486145.1. Taxonomy (GTDB): domain Bacteria; phylum Bacteroidota; class Bacteroidia; order Bacteroidales; family JAAAOM01; genus CAZAMT01. The sequence continues at coordinate 22,911 of CAZAMT010000011.1, read as the reverse complement.
AGGATATTGTACAGTTTGGACATGCCATTGAGTCGCGTATCTATGCTGAAGACCCTGCTAATAACTTTATGCCCAGCCCGGGGCTTATTCGTCATATTTCTGAACCTAATGGTCTTGGAGTTCGCACGGATGGTTATGTTTACGAAGGTTATGAAATACCAATTTTTTACGACCCGATGATTACCAAACTAATTGTTTGGGCCCCTACCCGTAAAGAAGCCATAGCACGAATGCGTCGGGCATTGCATGAATATAAAATTACCGGTGTAAAAACTTCCATCGGATTTCTCGAAAAAGTAATGACTGCAAGTGAATTTGAAAGTGGTAATTACGATACCCATTTTATTGACCGCAATATTGACACGCTGATTGATCAACACAGTCACTGCGATATTGAATGTCAGGATATTGCAGCCATAGCAGCTTATTTTGATTATAAACGAAATCTTGAACGACAGACCAACAGCAATGGAAAAAATGGTCATGCTAAAAAAGGCAACTGGAAGGATATGGGTCGAAAAATGAGTTTTTTACGAATATAAACATTTTAAAAAAGTAACAATGCCCCTTGAAGTTAGAATTGGAGAGCGGATTGCGGAAGTTAAATTACTGAAACAAGAAGGCAATTTTGCAACAATAGCCATTGACAATAAAGTATATGATTTAGATATTGAAATGGTTGAAAATGGCGTTTATTCCATATTGCACAATGGATTGTCATACAATGTTGAACTCATTGAAGGAACAACTGCAAAAAAATATTATGTCAATACATTATACCAAAATTTTGACGTAGAAATTATTGATGCGCAAAGCAAGTACCTTCAAAGTAGGAAAAAAAATATGGAATTGGAGGGAAGCAACGTAATTTCGTCTCCTATGCCCGGAAAAGTTGTTCGAATTCCGGTAAAGGTTGGTGAAAATGTGAAAGCAGGCCAAACAGTTATTGTTATTTCTGCTATGAAAATGGAAAGTGATTATAAGTCGGCCATTGATGGCATTGTTAAAGAAATTACGGTAAAAGAAGGTAGCACAATCGAAGGCAATAAACCCCTTGTCATCATTGAATAGCTCTGTAAAACACCATTTCATTTATACATAACAATCAACATTTTAAAATCCTAAATTGAAATACTATGTCTGAATTACATAAAAAATTCGAAGTATTTGAAGAAAAGTCACAACAGGCAAACCTTGGTGGTGGCAATGAACGCATTGAAAAACAACACGCATCAGGAAAAAAAACCGCCAGGGAAAGAATATTGGATTTGGTTGATCCCGGTTCATTTGTTGAATTTGACAAATTAGTAACCCATCGTTGTACTGATTTTGCCATGAATAAAAACAAAATACCCGGAGATGGAGTTGTAAGCGGCTATGGAAAAATTGATGGCAGGTTAATTTATGTTTTTGCACAGGACTTCACGGTTTTTGGCGGGACATTGAGTCGCGCAAATGCAGATAAGATTGTGAAAGTTATTAAAATGGCAGCTAAAATGGGTGCTCCACTCATTGGCTTGAATGATTCAGGTGGTGCACGTATCCAGGAAGGTGTTCAAAGTCTGGCCGGGTATGCTGACATTTTTCTCTTAAATGTAAAAAATTCAGGAGTAATTCCCCAAATTTCAGCTATTATGGGGCCATGTGCCGGAGGAGCTGTTTATTCTCCTGCCCTCACCGATTTCATCTTCATGGTAAAAAAAACAAGTTATATGTTTGTTACCGGCCCGGACGTTATCAAAACGGTTACCCATGAAGAAGTAACAAAGGAAGATCTTGGTGGCGCAATGACGCACAACTCAAAAAGTGGTGTTGCTCATTTTACAACCGAAGATGATGAACAAACCATGATGATGATTCGTGAACTCATCGGGTTTTTACCTTCGAACAATATGGAGGAACCACCCATTTTGCCCTGTACAGACGACATTCACCGTGAAGAAGAATCTCTTCAGGAACTCGTTCCGGCAGATCCGAACAAACCGTACGATATGAATGAACTCATCCACTCCGTGGTTGATGATCATAATTTTTTGGAAGTACAACCTCACTATGCAAAAAACATGCTCATTGGCTTTGCCAGATTTAACGGACAATCGGTTGGTATAGTGGCAAATCAGCCCGCCATATTGGCAGGTGTACTCGATATTGATTCTTCCTTGAAAGCAGCCAGGTTTGTCCGTTTTTGCGATGCGTTCAATATCCCCTTAATCACTCTTGTTGATGTACCTGGATTTTTGCCTGGTACCGTGCAGGAATATGGAGGAATTATTAAACATGGAGCAAAACTGTTGTATGCATTTGCCGAAGCTACAGTACCTAAAATTACCATCATTACAAGAAAAGCATATGGTGGAGCATATGATGTTATGTCGAGTAAGCACATTGGCGGGGATATCAATTATGCATTTCCTACTGCCGAAATCGCTGTCATGGGATCAGAAGGTGCTGTAAATGTTTTATATCGTAACAAGCTGAAAACCAATGAAGAAAAAGAAAAGGTAGTGCAGGAATACAGTGAAACCTTTGCAAATCCCTATAAAGCTGCTGAACTTGGTTATGTTGATGAAATTATTCTTCCGAAATCCACCCGATACAAGATTATACAAGCGCTTGATATGACTAAAAACAAAAATGATTCAAACCCGTTGAAAAAGCACGGAAATATTCCGTTGTAACCCTTTTCATGACCAAGTTGCCTGTCCAACGCTTGCATGAAGCCAAGAGGCACCTCGCGTTTTTTGATAAAATACATTCAAATGTTAAAACAATGATAAAACCTGAATGAATGAGGCTTCATGCATGGATTTTGTTTTTGTTTCAATAAAGTTAGTAATGTAATAACTTGTTAAACAATATAATGGATATATTGTTAAAAAATTAATTATGATGAGTAAATCAAGATTCATTTTGCTTGGCATATTTGTATTTTTCATGTTACAAGCATGTGCGCAGGATAAAAAATCAGAAAACACTGATATGAATACAGAAAACAAAATAGAAAAAACAGATAAGGAATGGAAGTCGATTTTAACCCCGATCCAATACCATGTAACGAGAGAAAAAGGTACGGAACGTCCGTTTACCGGGGAGTACACCGATAATTTTGAAAAAGGAGTTTACCTTTGTGTAGCCTGCGGTACTAAATTGTTCGAATCCGATACAAAATATCATTCGGGTTGCGGGTGGCCCAGTTTTTGGGAAAAAGCTGATGAAGAGAACATCCATTATCACAAGGATTTAAGTCATGGTATGGTGCGTACCGAAGTTACCTGTGCAACGTGCGATGCCCACCTGGGTCATGTTTTCAATGATGGTCCGGAACCAACCGGAAAAAGGTATTGCATAAATTCGGCTGCATTGGAATTTGTTGATAAAAAATCCTGGGAAGAAAAAAAATAAGTATGGGTCAGGGAGCTAAAGATCTGGCCTGCTGCACACTTATCCTGTTTCCATCCTGGTAAACTACAATAAATGCCTTTTCAACATTGCAGGCTTTTAGCTCATCTACAGCATCTCTGAAGCTATAATATTTTCCGATCTGATATTTATACCATTTATCCTCCTGCTTTTCCATTACGGTTTTACTACCTTCATAAATTGTTTTGATATAGCCTTCTTCAATTGGCTCTCTGGCTGCCGCAATCTGCACCCTGTAAATGATTTCACCAATGTAAGGATTTTCAGGTTTTTCCTCTTCCCTGGGCATGCTAATTGGTTCACTCTCTTTTTTTGGTTGCTTTGCACCAAACAGCTTTTCGTTTCTTGCCTGACGTTCCGCTTCCTTTTTTGCAATTACCTCTTTGATATCAACATCATCTTCCCATCCATATTCATACTCAACCGGAAAATCCTGATAAATTTGCAATGCCCTTCCCTGGTCTCTGATAGCAACAATTTCATTGTGGTTTGCCTGGTTTAAATAGTTTATGGCCTCTTCAAAAACAAAAGTTTCACTGACGAGATTACGGTTCATTTGTGCTTTTTTAAATGCCTTATGAGCAAGGCTTTCAAGATATTTTGCCTTTTCTAGTCCAATAGCATAATGACCAGCCTTTTCCTGTTCTTCCCAAAACTTGTCACCACCCGCTTTATAAATGGAGTAATACGTCAACGATGCTTCACTGTATAGCTGCGACCCTTTTTTAATGTATTCAAGCGCATCTTCATATTTTTTTTGATAATCTTTATCATATTTTAAAAGTGAGTCAGACTTAGGTAACGTCTTAAAAACTTGAACTCCCCGGTCATACAGTTGGTTTGCTTTTTCAAAGTCTTTAGCAGCTCTTTCCAGTTTTTTTGTTTCATCCTTTTCAAGTTTTAGGATCAAATCTTTCGGTACTTGTGCAAAAACCGGAAAACCGAACGATGTGAGGAGATATACGACAAAAGATATAAGGAAATTTCTTTTCACTGGAATAAAATTTAGTTAGACATTTGTTTTTCAAATTACATTTTTTTCGTTAATGATTCATTCATCTTTATACAGGTTTACAGGAAAAAACGTAACAGACCCATGATATGTTACGTCTCTTTGACAGACTTAATAAGAAAAGTTTGGAAATACGAAAACAACTAATAAAAATTTAAATACTCAGGGTTTTAATTTTACTTACCAGGTTGGTTATGTTTTCCTGGGTTTCATCATCAAAATCTTTCAGTGTAAGTTTTTTTTCCTCAATGAGTCGCGAGAAATTGGATGCCAGAATGGATCGAGACAAATTATTGGTTTCAACATATTCCGAATTAGATTCTGTGATACCAACCCTTTTATTTAGTACATACTTTTTAAAATCAATGGTTGAAAGGACATCCTCGGCACCTTTAATTCCATCCAGTTTAACCAAACGCTTTTTACTCGCAGCATCATCATTAAAAAACAGATTTCTCTTAAACTCTTCATAAACATCGCGCCCATAAACATCATCATCGAGAACAACAATAAAATGAATTTTCCAACCCAGTAACAAGTTAGCAAGGGTTGTTACATTTTTAACATCAGTCGCAGGCAGAAAATAAACATCGCCATTGACCCCAAATATTTTAAAATAGGTGGAATAATAATAATAGGTGGAGATATCTTCAACGATAATGTTGTTTTTGGCCTGTATAAACTGTTGATCATTCAATCGGGTTCCCATGAGTGAATAAATCGGAGACAGCGTATCAGTAGAAGCCTGGTTAAGTGTTTTAGCATCAAACAACAGGGTTTCGCTGTACATATCATCAACATCGGCCCGCTGCACCGCGAGTAAACGGTAAATTTTATTGGAGTCGATTAAATGTGGTGAGTGTGTTGAATAAATAATCTGCATGTTTTCTTTCAAATCCTCAAAAACCTTAAGTACATCTTCCTGTGCCCTTGCATGCAGACTTAAACCGGGTTCATCAATAAGCAATACCCGCTTTTTATTTCTTTCTACTGCCGAAGCCTTTAGCTCCAGGTAAAAGGATAAGAACCAACGGACACCCCGACTTCGCTGTTTCGGATATAAACGTTCGTTTTTATCTTTTATCCAGAATTCAATATAGGGCTTACCACTCTTTTCGGGATGGGTAAAATCATAATGTTCCAGGTCAAAATTGAGGTTAATTTTGTTGTTTTTACCTACTCGCTGACGCCAGTAATCCTGGAAATTTATGGTAATGTCGCCGTTCAGCTTTTCAATTTTTTGCTTTAAAATCCGGTTGTTCTTTTGTTCGAAAAACTTTGAATCAAGACCTGCAATTACCAAAAAGTTTTTAGCCGCTTTGTAGCCCTCAACAGATGTATTTTCGGAAAGTACATCTTCCAAATCAATTTTATTGGGTAGTAAACTACTGAAATCTTCGAAAAACTCAAAGGTGGGAATTTCCCTGAAAACTTCGGTTGCAATGCTTTCAAGGTTGTAGATTGATTCGAGTTGATCCAACTCCGCAAATGCATTCTTCCGGGCTGTTTCAAGTGATTTACCGACAAAAACAAATTTCGCAATGGTCTGTTTTTCTTTAAGATCATTCAATGCTTCCTGATAAGATTGATTTGCATTGATGTAATTTCGTTTTGTATCATCAAGTTTCAGCAATACTGCTTTCTTTTCTGTTTCATCAACGGCAATTTCAAAAAGGTATTCGGTATCTTTTAATTCATCGTAGGCCCTTTCAAGGTTTCTTTTTGCTTGTGCGAGTTTTTCATCCGCAGCAGTTACAAATGAAGCCACATAAGCCTTGTCACTTAATTGACTTTTTTCTTTCTTTAAATCAGTTAGTATTTTATTCTTTTCGTCAATTAACGCTGTTAACTCGGTTACTTGCGTTTTTGCATTTTGCAGTGCTTTACCTGCTTCTTCCTTCACATGTGGTTTTTTTGATTTGTCAAAGGTTTTCTGTAATGCCGGTATTTTGCTGTTCCATTCATTCTTTTCGTTCTGCAATAATTCAAGCTCATTTACAACAGTAACAAACTGATTTTCAAATTTATCACTATTAATAAGTGTTTCTTCTATTTCAGTTTTAAGTTTGTTTTGCGCAACCGATTTTGTTTCATTGATATTATCAAAATACGCTTTAATTTTTTTCTCTGTAATATAAATTTTGCTTGATTTGTCTTCATTCCAGGAACGGGTGATTTCAATTTCTTCCAAATCATTTATTATTTCATCCAGTCCTTCGGGTAATTTGGTCTGATCCAACAATTTTGTTAAAAAGGACTTTTGAATTTCAAAAGAGCAGCTTACTTCAGGTAAAGCAAGGTCACTTCTTAAAATATCATCGATGATTTTTCCATCGTAGAAACTCATCAATGCCTCTAATACCGAGGTTTTTCCCGATTCATTTTGTCCGATGAGGCCTGTTATGTTATCAGAGGCCAGTTGATTCCAGTCGGTGTCGATAATTGAGCGATAGTTTTTAATTCTGAAAGCCTTTAAATTCATTCGATACATTGTTTGATTTAAAACGTTAATGAACTGAGGTATTTGATTAACAGTAAATAAATTATAATTTCATTTCCTTGTATCTGTAACCAATGATCAGTACGTCATCAACCTGATCATGTTGCCCTTTCCAAGCAAGAAATTCGTTCCATAACTTCTCTTTTTGACCTTTTACGGATAATTTCTGCATATTCATGAGTGTTTGACGAAATTTTCGGTATTTCAATTTTTTGCCTTCTGGTCCTCCGAATTGATCGGCATAACCATCGGTAAAAATATAAATGGAATCATTATTTTCGAGAGGGATTAAATTGGTTTTAAATGATTTTTCTTCGGTAGCATTAATTCCTATGGGCATGCGATCACCTTTATATTCAATGAGTGAATTTTTTCTGATTAGATAAAGGGGATTGTTAGCTCCGGAAAACTGCAATTCCCGGTTTTCATAATCAACGATATACAATGCCAGATCCATACCATCACGCTGTTCAAATTCATCTCCTGTCTGGTGCAACGCTTTCATTATCTTTTCCCTAAGGATATTTAAAATCCTGTTTGCCGGTGGAATATCATCTTTGCTGGTAATTTCATTTAAATAAGTAATTCCCAATATGCTCATGAACGCTCCCGGAACACCATGCCCTGTGCAATCGCCTGCAACAACCACAACACGATGTTCTTTTTTGGAAATCCAGAAAAAATCACCACTAACAATATCCCTTGGACGAAATAAAACAAAACTATTGGGTAGTATTCGCTGAAAAATTTCATTGGAAGGTAAAATTGCTTTTTGGATGTTTCCGGCATATCTTATGCTATCCGTCAAGGATTTACGCTGTTTTTCTATCTCATCTCTTTGCTTTTGTATTTCCGCCTTTAATACTTGTTCTAACGACATAACATCCATATTTGACAATGTGGTCTGATTCATTTGAAGCGGCTTAAATTAGTTAAAAATTTGTAATGAAGCACAAGGTTGTCAGCATTTACTGGTTCAGTAAATTATCATTGTTCTCATGAGTATCATAAATCAGTTTTTGCTTTAACTGAAAAATATAGTATTCGATTATTGAGTTTACCCGAATAACATACGTAGTTCTTCACTAAAATATTTTAATAACGTGTTAATAAAATGTAAATAAATTTTAAGGAAGAAATTTTGATAATCAAATGGAAAACTTTGGAAAAGTAGAATAAAACTTCTTTAAAAAGCAAATAAATCTGCATTTTTTTGGTGAACGTATTGTTTTTTTTGATAAATAATTATAATTTAGCTATAAACACAAAACTTACTAAAATGATTTACTGGGTATTGATTAGTGCTTTTTGCTTTATTATCATGACTTTCCTGGTGTCGACTGCTCCCGAGTATATTGAGAAGGAAGATGGTTCAATGGTGCCCAAAGAACCACCAAAACAAAAGAAACGCAGCCATGCAGATAGGTATATCAACGAAGAATTTGTGTATTCTTCGTGTTCAGCCGCGTTTTTAAGCAACAGAAAAATTAAACTACCTTATCTTTTTTCATTTACCCGGGTTGTATTTTAACAATACAATGTCATTGTTCTGATTGCGTTCATCAAATGTTGAACAGCCTACGATATAGCTTTTTGATTCGAGCAGACTAATTGATGTAAGCATTTCAATTCCGGCACTTCCAATTAGATTTGTAGTTATCATATCCCCATTTGGTTTTAGCCTGATATATATTCCATCCCTTCCTGAGTATCCGATTGCTGAGATATTACCGCTATCATCCTGTTTCACCTGGCTAATCACGCTGGGAAATTCACTGTCATAAGCTTTTAACCACTTTTCTTTACCCTGATTATCAAGCATGGATATATAAAATTTCCGATTGTTTCTGGTACCGGATAAAATATAACCTTCGGGTATAATTTGAACTGCAGTTATGCTATCGTTGTTATCTGGATAATATTCCCAACGAATATAACCTTCTTTGTCAAGCAAGAATACCCACTTATCTCCTCCTACCAGGATATTTCCGTTTTCGGATACACTTAATTCATTCACACGCCCAAAATTGGAATATTTCCTGGTCCATAAGCGATTTCCTGATTGATTTAATTTAATTACCTGATAATGAGACATTCCGGTAGAATCTGCATCCACATATCCGCCCACTACTAAATGACCCTCCGGGTCAACTTTTACATCATTAAGCGAAAAATCATTGAAACTGCGGTTCCATAATTTTATACCGTCTTCATTCAATTTAAACAGCCAGGCTTCCCCGTCGCTACTGTCGATGTGTGTTTTATTGGTAACCCCTGCAAAAAACAGTTCGTTTTCCGAATTCACAGCTACATTTGTTAAAATATCGGTTTTATACTCACCTACCTTCTTATTCCAGAGCATTTCTCCTTTTTCATTCAATTTAAGACACCATGCATCTATGTTTCCGGTTTTGTCTTGTGTTGTGCCCGCTACAATGATGTTTCCTTCTGAATCCACATCTGTTTCAGCCAGAATGTCGTAGATACTGTTATTATCAAAAACCCGGATCCAATTGAGATCAAAAATCGGGTACTTGTTTGCTACCTTGAATTTATTACCAAGATGGGTCGATTTTAAATTAAAAATATCAATGTATTGTCTTCCCTCAGGGAATTTATTAATAAATTCGTTATATGCTTCCAGTGTATTTACTTCTTTTGCACGTTCATAAATCAACCGCATTTGTATTTTCTTTGCCGTTAGCAATTCAATGGCATCCGGATAATCATTGATGAATTTTTCAAAAGCTTCAATGGTATTGAGTTGTTTTGCCATCTGAAATGCCAGGTTGTTGCGTATGCGAATGGCCTCATGAAGAAATCGTGAATCGCTGTACTGATCAATAAACGTATTGAGCGCAGCTACCGTGTTTTCTTTTTTTACCTGGATGAAAGCCAGTTTATTTCGCTGTTCGATCGCCTGAGGAACCTGAGCTGCATCAGGAAATTCAGAGATAAACCCATTGTATGCTTCAATGGTATTTTGTTTTTCAACTTTTCTAAATTCCAGGTAGTTTCTGATATGAATTACATTCTCAGCATAACGAAAATCCGGAAATTCTTCAAGTACCTTGTACACAATCTCCAGGTCATTCCCTTCCCTCACCAATCGAATCAGTTTATCGAGCATGTGCTCTATGGCAAGTTGCATTTTCTTGTTCACAGGTCTGCTTGATCTGCGTTCTTCAGTATTAATGAAATACTCAGATATTATTTCCTGATCTTCGGAACTGAGCTTATTCAAATTTTTCTCTGTATAATCGGCATGTTTCCAAGCTTTAAGGTAATCTTTCAACGCGATATTTTCGGTTGAATATACCACGGCAAGACCAAAATGGGCTGCAACGTTATCCGGGCTTTCAGCCAGGATTTCATTGAAAAATTCATGTGCTTTTTCATAATCCTGCTTCTCCAGGTTTTTATAAGCCCTTTTATTATTCTGGCACCAGCCTGAAACAGTAAATAAGAGTGATACAACGACAATACTTAGGATTTTCATTTGTCCTTTTATATTAAATTTGTTTAATTTATTTCTTCAATAATCTAAATTCAACTCTCCGGTTCCTGGCCATCCCCTCCTCTGTGGTATTTGTATCAATGGGTTTTTCTTCTCCATATCCAACAGCAAGCAAGGTTTCTGAGGATACACCCTTTTCTGTAATGTAATTAACTACCGCCTGTGCACGTTCTTCGGAGAGTTTTTTATTGTAGGCTTCTGATCCTTCACTGTCTGTATGACCTGAAATCTCTATTTTTTTTATGTTGTTTTCTTTTATAAAATCCACCACCTTATCCAATTCCTGATATGATTCGGGCAACAAAGTTGATTTGTTAGATTCAAAGAAAATGTTTTCAAGAATGATAGCAGCTCCCTCTTCTATATTTTGCAATCCTTCCAAAAATTCATCCTTTTTAATTTCGGGTTCAATAAAGGTTACTTCACCTGTTGACCGACAATTGTATTTATCAGTAGCTTCGTATTGATAGGTTCCGGCCGGAAGATTTTTCAAAGATGTTCCGGTTGCACCATTCGACCATTTTACCGTGTACGGTTCGGTACCACCATAAATAGCAATACTTATTCTTCCATTATTAATTATCCTGTCAACATCACCGGTTACCGGATCTTTTCCTCCGGTATAAAAGGTATCCGTGAAAGCAGTTTCAAAATCCTGCTGTACACAGGGACAATCATTGCAATTCTCAAGCGGCTTAATTTTAACATCGTCAAAATAATAATAGGCATAGGCTTTATTTCTTAAATTAACAACAGTTTTATCCACAATTACATAGTTGGTATTGTCATAATTATTGAAATTACCGATGATAAAATATTTTTCACCACCGGTAGCAACGTATACCCTGCACATTTCTTTCCATTCTTCAACATTGTCAAGAAACAATCCATCCTTGTTTCTGATTTGTGGTTTTCTCCCCAGAGCCTCCTTACCTTCTACAAGCGTTTCTTCTCCCGATAGATACACACTTAACTGGTCAACAGCAATTTGTGAATAGGAAGCTAACTTATAATTAAAGGTAATGCAATATTGATTTCCCTGCACCATCGGGCTTTTCAGTTCACCCTGAAAGTACTCCCGGTAACTCTCCGAGGTGCCGCTTAATATGGATCCTATGTAAGCATCTCCCGATTTGGGTTCACTTTTACCTGCAAAATTGGCAGGTACTGCAACGGTTCCCGAACTGCAACGATTGAAATAATCGGGTGTAGCAAACGTAGGATATGTCCAGTCTGGAAGAAGTTTATGCGTATTATCCATAGGCGTGTAATCCTGGGGACATTTTTCATACTCTTCAAAACTGTAATTTAAAACCAAATTGTTATCCTGCGCTTGCACTCGTAGTAAAGACAAACCTGTTACTATCGATGCCGCAATTACAATTTTAGCAAATCTCATAATTCGTTGATTTATAGTATTTTTATAAAACAGTTGCTGGACTTTTATCCATGCACGATGCAAGTACTAATATAAGTTATTTCTATCAATGAATAAAATTGAACATAAATGATTGTACGAAAAAAAATGAATAAAAAGTATTTATACAACGATACGAGCTATCATTCATACAGTTCGCGATATAATCAATATTTTTGATTTTTCAGTAGAAATTGATTGATTCGTTTCACAATTCCAGGTCCCTCATAAATAAACCCGGTATATAATTGTACCAGGCTGGCTCCGGCATTTAGTTTTTCGAGGGCATCATCAGGAGTAATTATACCACCTGCACCAATAACAGGAAATGAATTCCTGGATTTTTCACAAATGTACCTGATCATTTCTGTCGAACGTTTATTAATTGGTTTACCGCTTAATCCTCCATTCCCAATCGAGGTAACTTTCTCAAAAGGGGTGTTGAGATGCTGTCTTTTAATGGTTGTATTGGTTGCAACAATTCCATCAATTTGTGATCGCTTAACAATATCAATAACATCATCAATCTGGTTAAAATTTAGATCAGGTGCGATTTTTAGAAATATTGGACGTTTGACCACCATATTTGTACGCAGATCAACCAGACGCAGCAATAATCGTAAAATAAAAGCCTTGTCCTGAAGTTCAGAGGCATTTGAAATATTCGGACAACTAATATTTACAACAAAATAATCAACATAATTGTAAAGTTTCTTAAAACATCGTATATAATCATTGATTGCCTCGGAAGTTAGCGTAATCGTATTCTTACCAATATTACCACCAACCAGTACATTGGCATTTCGCTTTTTCAATCGTTTCACAATCTTATCCACACCCTGGTTATTTATCCCCATTCTGTTGATAAGCGCTTTATCTTTGGGTAATCGAAATAAACGTGGTTTAGGATTTCCGGGTTGTGCTTTGGGAGTAACCGTCCCGATTTCCACAAAGGAAAATCCGAAATTTGAAAATTCATTGAACAACAATGCATTTTTATCAAATCCAGCCGCCAAACCAACCGGATTATCAAATTTCAGGCCTGCTACCACACGTCTCAAATGGGGGTTACGAATAACGTACAACTGACGCATCAACTGGGGTATCCCCGGAATTTTAAAAAAAAATTTTATGGTCCACGAAACTAACCTATGCACCAACTCCGCAGGAAACAAAAACAATATAGGACGGATGATCGATTTGTACATTTCGAAATTTTTACCAAATATAATCAAATTAGAAGGAAGGGAAAGAAGGATGAACTGCCATTAATTTCTATCGCGGTTTAAATTCTTCAAAAGAATTATCTTTATAAAATATAACAATGCGTTGGATGTTGTTTACATTTGTAACCTCTTTATATACCTCTTTGTTTAAATGATTTTCCGGTTGCTGAGTTGATTTTTTCCCTTCTGTGTCAGGTTTTATTTGCTTTTCCCCTGAAAATAAATCAATCTCTTTCATTTTTGATTTATACATCTCTCCTTTGCCTGTAATAAGCCATTCAGCATTTATTTTCGGAAAATGTGTTACAATTTTTTGCACAAAATCGAAACTTGGTTTATTTCTACCTGATAAAATATGTGATATGCTCGATCGTTGAACATCAATAATGTCAGCAAATTTTGCGTAACTGATGTTTTCTTTGTTCAAAATCTTTGATAACTGTTCTTTCATGCTTGCTACACGTCTAATTTAAACTTTCTGCAACCAGAATATGGTTTCACCTGTACATATATTTATTTATTTTAATGGTTTTTTTGAACTTACCTCCGCTCCTCAGAGCAGGCTATTTAAAAACAATCATTCACTTTTGTACTTGCACACCATATTGCTTCAGCACGCTGATGTGAAAAAATGATGAGTTTTGAACGAACTTTTTATGCTGGTAATCCTTACATGAAAGCCGTTCAAAGCCTTAAATACATTAAAATTTACAACCAATACACAAATATATACAATTGTAAACTTTATATTGTTTATTTATGTAACTTTTGCAAAGTTACATTTGTAATTTTTATGCACGTCGTAATAATCTTGCTGTTATACATAAACACATAGATGATTCAAG
>CAZAMT010000011.1:0-8874 GCA_964486145.1 uncultured Bacteroidales bacterium | reverse complement strand
ACCATTGTTAACCTTATTTTCATTCAGCAATCTCGATATCCTTAACATAATACTTACAATAAAATGCTTAAAACACTCATAACCTTTAATATAAAGGTCAATTATGGTTAGAAATAATAGAATTGGTTACAATTATAAACAATTTATTAAACAATTAATTCAAATGAAACATCATATCCACTGATATTAAGATAAATATGTTATGATTAATTTCAATTTAGTATATTTCTATTTCAGAGCCTTCAGTTTATGAAATAGTAGTTACATAAGTATATTTTTCACACGTTTAACAGTTACATATGTTACTTTTTATGAATGAATGTACTGGGATGTTGAATTGATCCCGTTACTTATGGACATTCTACTTTCAATTGCATTATTTTTCTTTTTTTGGTATAAGTTTTAATACTTAAAAAACATATTGGGTTTATTCAGGATAATCGAAATCTATCCAGAAGTTAAGAATTTATTTTTCTATTTAACATAATTAACGCTATTAAAATTGATTATTTATGTCCTAACCTATCCTTATATAGTTTTAAATAAAAAAATCAAAGCTGCATACTAACCCATTAATAATTAAAGGATTGTGTCTATTTGTGCATTTGGGACAGATTTTCACTAATTATTTTTAATTTTGGAGCTAATTTTTTTTCATGTTCATGTTGTAAAAGTTTCCCGTGCTATTTAACCTGTCAAAACCGGTTATGAAATAGTAAAGTAATATTTTGTGAAATTATTAACAGTTATTTAATTCAAATGAAGTTAAAGTTACACTGGCAGATTTTAATCGCGCTCATAGCTGCTGTTCTTTTCGGGTTGTTTTTAGGAGATTATGTTATTTACATCGAGTGGATGGGCGATCTTTTTTTGCGCGGATTAAAAATGCTGGTCATTCCCTTGATATTTAGCTCCATTGTTTCCGGTATAGTAAATCTGGGTGCCTCTGACAGCCTCGGACGTTTGGGATTAAAAACGATGGTTTATTATTTAATAACAAGTACGTTTGCCATTATTATTGGTTTAATCCTTGTTGATTTGTTTCAACCCGGTACCGGGGTTGATATTAGCAGACTCGCCTCCATCGATTCCTTGGAGCTTGAACATAAAAGTCTGAAAGATGTGTTAATTGGAATTGTCCCGGATAATATATTCACGGCTCTTGTTAACAATGAATTGCTATCAGTAATATTCATTGCGATTATCATTGGAATATTTACAAGTAAGATCGAAGCAAAAGAAAATCAATTTTTATCAACCCTGTTCAACGCCATTTTCAGTTTATTCATGAAAATCACTGAATTTGTCATTATCCTTGCTCCTTTTGGTATTTTTGGTCTTGTCGCCGGGGTTGTTGCTGCGCAAAACGATGTTGTCAAACTGTTTGTTGATCTTTCCGCCTTTGTCGGAACGGTATTGTTAGCCCTGTTTATTCACATCTTTGTTACACTGCCTGCGCTTTTATATTTCTTTGCCAGAGTTAATCCTATCAGGCATTTCAACAATATGATCACTGCATTGCTAACAGCCTTTTCAACTGCATCTTCAGCAGCAACACTGCCACTAACCATGAAAGGTGTGAATGAAAGATCAGGTGTATCACATAAAATAACCAATTTTACTCTTCCCATAGGTGCAACAGTGAATATGGATGGTACTGCCATTTACATTGTAGGAGTTGTGATGTTCATTGCGCAAGCCCAGGGAATTGAAATGGGAATGAAAGAACAATTTATCATTTTACTCACCGCATTATTAACATCCATCGGTACAGCCGCGATCCCTATGGCCAGCCTGGTAATCATTACAATAATCCTCGACGTCTTGGGGTTACCGTATGAACTCATTGCATTAATTCTTCCGGTTGATCGTATTCTTGATATGTTCCGAACAGCAACAAACATCTGGAGTGATAGTTGCGGGGCAGTGATTATTGCAAAGACGGAAGGTGAACAATTAAATGTTTAGCTATTGATACCGGCCCAAATTGTGTCTAATTAAAGCGCTTTTTTACTTTTCCGACACTATCGTGCACGGAACAGGTTGTTCAAACCTCTTAACCTATGACCGAATAAATTTATCATTTATTTGTTTGAAAGAAATTCATGGATCAAGCTTAAAATTTTGGACGATTTATGCAGCCACCGCACTGCGGCTTCAAAGGTTGTGAAGACTTCAATCTCTACCGGCATTCCTCTAAGCAGTTCCGAATATATTGTTGATGAAGCTACCTGTCCCGGAGTTTCTGTCAATAGTGCTACTTTATGTGGAACAACATCGTCTTTAACTGCATCCAAAAATCCTGACATCTTATTTAAATCTTCAGAGGTTAAAACAATTTTAGCATTTTTCAAAACGCACAAGTAATCAAAAGCCGGGTTAAAATCCGGATCCTGAAATTCCCTTGTAAGAATTTTTTCGACATCGGGTAATTTTATTAATCCACTGTAATTTTCCAATATCAATGAATGTTGCGTAAGGATCCGGTATTTCACTACGTTGTGCTGCATCTGCTCAATAAATTTTCTCAGAAATAATTGTTTCTACTCTATAAAACAATAAGTTACACTATTTTATTTAAAAATCCAATTCCACGAAAACGGGCATGTGGTCCGATGGATATTTCATTTCACGGCAATCACTCAAAACTGCATATTTACTGACATTTATATCTTTTGAAACAAAGATGTAGTCAATTCTGCGCTTTACCGGTTCACAAAAATTAAATCCATTAAATGTACCTTTTGGTCCAAAACATATCTCACAAACGTTGTGGCTGTCATTTATATGTTTTTCAATGAAATGTATTGATGGATGATGTGGTTCAAGATTTAAGTCACCCATTAAAACAACCGGATACGCATTTTTATTAACATTCTTCATTTTTTCAATGATGAGTTTTGCACTTTCCTGTCTGGCCTGTTCACCGCGATGGTCAAAATGAGTATTAAAAACCCATATGAATCGGCTGGATTCTCTATGCTGCAGCAAAGCAAAGGTGCAAATTCGTTCGAGTGCTGCATCCCATCCAACCGAAATTTTCCCTGGTGTTTCCGATAACCAGAAAGTTTCCTGTTTCACCAACTTAAATACCAAAGGCCGGTAAAACAACGCACTGTACTCTCCTTTTGTTTTTCCATCCTCCCTCCCGACACCAACATAGTCATAGTCTGCCAACATACTATCTAAAAACTGAACCTGGTGATGCATGCCTTCCTGTATTCCAAAAACATCGGGTCCATGAAACCTGATCTGATTTGCCAGAAAATCTTTCCGGTAGATCCACCGATTTTCACCGTCATTTGGTGAATCATACCGAATATTGTAAGTCATCATTTTAATACTTTGTGCCTGAATAAAAACCATATTGAAAGAAAATAGAATAATTACAAGAAGATGCTTCATGATTTATTTTTTATTAGGATAATTGTATCAACAAATTAACCAACATTGTAAGAACTGTGGTAATTATTACATTACGTTTTTAGGGCATCGTATAGTATTTCAGCCGGATGCCGTGATTCTTTATTCGTACCGTCTTTAATCTGGTGGCGACAACTGGTGCCTGCTGCAACAATAACAGTTTCGGCATTTGCCGCGCGCACGGCAGGAAAAAGTACCAGTTCACCCACTTTCATTGACAAATCATAATGTTCTTTTTCATATCCGAAAGAACCTGCCATACCGCAGCAACCAGATTTAATTTCCTCAACCTGATAATTTGCCGGAAATGACAATATTTGTTTTGTATGATTTACGGAAGAAACAGCTTTCTGCTGGCAATGCCCATGTACTTTAAGAGTTAGGTGGTTATCCGTAAACAAGGCCTGCTCAACATTCCCTTTCCCTATTTCAGATGCCAAAAATTCTTCAAACGTCAAAGCATATGAACTGATATGTTTTGCTGCATCAAGTAATTTTTCATCGACAAGGTCAGGATATTCATCACGAAATGTTAATATTGCTGAAGGTTCAACACCAACCAACGGAACCTGCTCTGTGATAATATCTTTAAATATACCAACATTTTTATTGGCTATTTTCTTTGCCCTCCGCAGTAAGCCTTTTGAAATGTACGTTCGCCCACTTTCCTCATGATTCAATACATGTACTTTGTAACCCAAATGATGCAGTAAAAGAATAGCTGCTTTGCCGATATGGACATCGTTATAATTGGTAAATTCATCAACAAACAAATATATCTGCTTGTTATGATCTTTTATCTTGCTGTTTAAATTATTTAAATTCAGCTTCATCCATCTTCGGAGGGTACTTTTGCCGAGCAAAGGCATGCTTCTATCCTTTGCAAAACCAATGGTTTTCTTTATAAATCCAGCCATGGTTTTATTTTTCATGAAAAAATTGTAAACTTCGGGCAGAATCGAACCCAGCTTGTTGAACTTTGATATATTGGCTATCATCCAGGCACGTAGAGGAAGTCCTCTGGAATCATAGTAATGTTGTAAAAACTCCGCTTTCATTTTGGCCATGTCCACATTGGAAGGACATTCGGATTTACACCCTTTACATGAAAGGCATAAATCCAATACATCATAAATTTCCTGGTGATCAAACGGATTTGACTTTTCCGAGTTGGTTAAAAATTCACGCAACACATTTGCCCTGGCCCGCGTTGTTGTAACTTCATCTTTCAATGCCATGTAACTCGGACACATGGTTCCGCCAATAATTTCAGTTTTTCGACAGTCACCTGATCCATTGCATTTTTCTGCCATCCTCAAAATCCCTGCTGATTCATCAAATCTGAAAATGGTTTTTATATTCTTGGTTTCCTGTCCGGGCTTATAGCGCAGAAAGGTATTCATTTTCGGGGTATCAACAATTTTTCCCCTGTTAAAAACTCCGTTCGGATCCCAGGTATGCTTTATATCTTTGAAAATATCATAAATACGTTCTCCCAACATCAATGGAATAAACTCGCCCCGTAAACGGCCATCACCATGTTCACCACTCAATGAACCTTTGTAATTTTTCACCAGATGTGCAACCTCCAGAGCGATGGTATGAAATAGTTCGACATCATGTGGATCTTTCAGGTTTAAGACTGGTCGCAAATGCAATTCGCCGGTTGCAATGTGACCGTAGTAAACACATTCAAGTTTGTGTTTATCAAGAATTTTCCTGAATTCTTTTAGATATTCCGGCAGTTGCTGAGGATTAACGGATGTGTCTTCAATTACGGGAGCAGGTTTCGCATCGCCCGGTAAATTGGATAACAACCCGAGCCCGGCTTTTCGCAAGGCCCAAACTTTTTTTATATCATCACCATACAGCACAGGATAGTGATATCCGAAACCGGCATTTTTTATTTCACGAATTAGGTTGTCTGTGATTTTATCCAATTCTTCACGACTATCCCTTGAAAACTCTATACAAAGGATTGCCCCGGGATCACCTTCAACAAAAAACCGGTTTTTTAAATGCTCAATATTGGTTTTTGTGCAATCGAGTATTATTTTATCCATAAGTTCGATGGCATCGGGTTGATGTTTTAAAGCAACAATATTGGCATCAAAAGATTCCTCCAGTGTTTCATGATGAATGCATATGAGGACTTTTTCTTTAGGAGGGAGAGGAACAAGGTTGAGTTTTACTTCTGTAGTCAAGGCAAGTGTTCCCTCTGAGCCTGCAAGTAATTTACTCATATTGAACTTTGGAGCATTTGCTGTAAAAGGTTTACTCTCCAACAAAATATCAATAGCATATCCTGTATTTCTTCTTTCAAGAATGGGATCGGGAAACTGCTCTTTTATTTCATTTTGGATTTCAGTATCTTTCAATATATCCTTTAATTTCTTATAGATGTTTCCTTCAAGATTGTACTGTTTGCATTTTGCTTCAAATTCATCCGTATCAATTTCAGAAAATGCAACCTCTTCGCCGTTACTCAAAATTGCTTTCACCTCGAGAAGATGATCGCGGGTGCTTCCATAAATTAAGGAATGAGCTCCACAGGAATTATTTCCTACCATACCTCCCAACATACAGCGGTTTGATGTTGAGGTCTCCGGAGCGAAAAATAATCCAAGAGGATTTAATTCCTTATTCAGTTCATCCAAAATCACACCGGGTTGCACCCTTACCCAACGTTCCTGTTCGTTTATTTCAATGATCTCAGTAAAATATTTTGACACGTCAACAATTATACCACCGCCAACCACCTGCCCCGCAAGTGATGTACCTGCCGTTCGAGGAATTAAATATGTATTATTGGTATTGGCAAAACTTATGAGTTCTTGTAAATCATTTTTATTTTTTGGTCTGGCAATAGCCAAAGGGGTTTCTTTGTAAGCAGAAGCGTCCGTCGAATATAATATCTTATTTACGTCATCTACAAAAAGATCTCCATCCATTTTTTGAGCCAGTTCTTCAAATATGCTATTCATTCGCTTTCAATTATTTTTAACAAAATTAGCAATTAACAAATACGTTTATAATTCGTCATTTGAAAAATAAAAGGAAGTCGCAACATTTTTAACTATCACTACATTACCGAAGGCAAAAGGCAAATTCAAAATGGCGAGTTGCAGTTGATGCAGTTTAATCGCTAATCTTTATTGATTCTGATTCTAAATTGTGATTTCAAGAATATTAATACAACCGATTACGTATGTGAAGTTTAGATATAAGAAAAAATACCGATGTAATTTAATTGTAATCTACAAAATCTATGTTATATGACATGCCAGTGTCGTTTTGTGATCTATATCACTGGTAGATATAGCAAGGGTTATATTTATTTTATTAATTTTATGCCTTTATTTAATAAATCATAACATATTGAAATACAATGGATTTAATTAATTCAATTAAAAGAAAAGCAAAAAACCTTCAGAAAAAAATTGTTTTACCGGAAAGTGGAGATGAAAGAACATTAAAAGCCGCGGAGATCATTTTAAATGAATCAATGGCCAAGGTGATACTTATCGGTGATTCAAAAAAAATTTTAGCAGATGCAGAGAAGTTGCAGTTAAACAACATTTCAAAAGCTCAGATAATTAACCCTCAAGAACATGACAAAAAGGATGTGTATGTAAATAGCATGGTAGAGTTGCGAAAACACAAAGGAATGACCCATGATAAAGCATTAAAGCTCATTGAAGATCCTTTATACCTGGCAACATTAATGATAAAAAACGGGGATGCTGATGGCGAAGTTGCCGGAGCTGCCAATGCAACTGGTGATGTTTTAAGACCTGCATTTCAGTATGTAAAAACAAAAAAAGGGATATCCGTTGTATCAGGAGCTTTCTTAATGTTTCTAAATGACACTACATTTGGTGAAAATGGTTTGCTGGTTTTTGCGGATTGTGCTGTTCATCCGAACCCTACAGCGAGAGAACTTGCTGAAATAGCCGTTTCAACTGCAGAAACAACAAGGGCTATTGCAGAAATAGAGCCAAAAGTTGCTATGCTCAGCTTTTCTACTAAAGGAAGTGCAAAACACGAGATGGTTGACAAAGTTGTTGAAGCAACAAAAATTGCAAAATCAATGGCTCCCGATCTGAAAATTGACGGGGAATTGCAGGCGGATGCCGCCATCGTGGAAAAAATAGGTCAGTCAAAGGCCCCAGGAAGCAATATTGCCGGGAAAGCCAATGTTCTTATTTTCCCAAACCTTGAAACAGGTAACATTTCCTACAAACTTGTTCAACGTCTTGCCCGAGCTGAGGCTGTTGGACCAATATTACAAGGACTTGCAGCTCCAATCAACGATCTTTCCAGAGGTTGTTCTGTCTCTGATATCGTTAATCTTGTGGCTATTACGGCAACTCAAACGGGAATAAATCAATAATTTAACTTAAAATATATGGCTGAAGTAATTGTCGAATCACTCGAGGAATATGGCCTAAGCAAAAAAGCGAGGCCTAAAACATTGTTCTCAAAAGTTGGAATCATTGGATGTGGATCTGTTGGGCAAAGCATTGCTCGTATGATTAGCACTTATGGTATTGAAGTTGTTTTTATTGAATTGTCCGATGCAAAAATTGAAAATGCATACACGGAAATTGGCAAAGAACTGGATACCATGATTGATCATTGGGGAATGACTCCCAGTGAAAAACGTGCTATCCTTTCAAGGATAAAAGGTTCTGTTGGGTACGAAAATCTTCATGGTTGTGATTTGGTTATCGAATCCATACGGTCAAGTACCAGAGAGAAACGCGTTGAATGCAGAAAAGAAGTTTTCAGGAACATTGAAAAGTATGTTGACAGGAACTGCATCATCGCAACAAACTCAACAACCATTGTTATCACTGAATTGTCATCAGAATTGAAATACAAAGACAGATGTGTGAGTCTGCATTTTCATACGACAGCACCAGGCTCACGGATGGTTGAGGTTGTGCGGGGTCTTTATACCTCAGATGAATCCTATGAGCGCATTAAAACCTTTGTTAGTATGATTAGCAAGATAATGATCCCCGTGGAAGAATCACCCGGACTCATTAGCGTAAGGCTTTTTGTTGCCCTGGTAAACGAAGCGTGTGAAGTGCTCATGGAAGGTGTGGCCACCAAAGAAGATATTGATAGTACGATGAAAATGGGTATGGGGCTGGCGCTCGGGCCTTTTGAAATGGCTGATAAAATCGGACTTGACAAAGTCGTACGCTGGATGGATAACCTTTATTACGAATTTGGAGACCAGAAATATAAAGCCTCACCCGTTATTAAAAAGCTTGTCAGGGCTAATCAACTTGGAAGAACCAATATGAAAGGATTTTACGAATACGATGAATTCGGTCGTAAACTTAACCAAATCCCTAAGTACGAGTAATAAACATACGATACAAAACTTAAAAAAAGTAAAGAAATGAAACAGACCATGTCTGAGATAATTACTGAGGCACA
>CAZAMT010000010.1:0-35340 GCA_964486145.1 uncultured Bacteroidales bacterium | reverse complement strand
TTAGAGAAAGAATTCTTTTTTAAACTGTTATGCCTCATCCCTGTTAATACTATAAAGCCATCTGTATGAAAATATTACTTACCGGAGCAAATGGATACATAGGCAAACGACTGTTACCTGCATTATTGAATGAAGGTCACCAGGTGATTTGCTGCGTCAGGGATAAAAATCGTTTTTGGCTTAACAGTGATTCGGAGGAAAACATTGAAATTCTTGAAATCGATTTTTTAAAAATGCCCCCGGCAGATACACTACCCAAAGAATTCGATGCAGCGTATTACCTGATTCATTCCATGTCAACCTCCATCGATGATTTTGAGAAATATGAAGTTAAAAGTGCACAAAATTTCAAGAACTATATGAACCAAACCCGGGTTCAACAAGTAATTTTCCTTGGTGGGATTTCGAACAATGAGCAGTTATCAAAGCATTTAAAATCACGGAAAAAGGTTGGTGAAATACTAAAATCCGGAAAGTATCATACAACCATTTTAAGGGCTGGCATTATAGTAGGATCAGGAAGTGCCTCATTTGAAATCATTCGTGGTCTTGTTGAAAAACTCCCGGTTATGGTTGCTCCAAAATGGATTTTAACCAAATCACAACCCATCGCCATAAGAAATGTAATCACCTATCTTAAAAATGTTATTGGTGAAGAAAAATGTTATGATCGATCATTTGACATATGCGGGCCGCAAATACTTACCTATAAAGAAATGCTGTTGCAATTTTCAGAAGTTCGACATCTAAAACGGAAAATAATTACGGTTCCTGTCATGACACCACGACTATCTTCTTACTGGCTGTATTTTATTACCCCCTCATCCTATAAGCTGGCAGTAAACCTTGTAAACAGCATGAAAACAGAAGTTGTTTGCAAGGAAAACTCGATTACAAATATCATTGAAACCAACCTGGTACCTTTTAAAAAAGCGGTTCAACTGGCTTATGATAAAATCGAGCAAAATGTGGTCATATCAAGTTGGAAAGATTCTTTGAGCAGTGGTCTTATAAATCAACCGATTTCGACGTTTATTGAAATTCCGCAGCATGGTTGTTTTATTGATAAACGATCAACTACCATCGACAATGAGAGAAGTGTTATTGATAATATCTGGTCGATTGGCGGTGACAAAGGTTGGTACTATGCAAATTTTCTTTGGAGTATTCGCGGATTTCTTGACCAAATGGTTGGAGGGGTTGGTCTGCGAAGAGGACGAACTCAAAAAAGTGAATTGAATCCGGGAGATTCAGTTGATTTCTGGAGGGTAATTCTGGCTAACAAAACAAAAAAACGACTTCTCCTTTATGCTGAAATGAAATTACCCGGTGAAGCCTGGCTGGAGTTTAAAATTGAAAAGAGTGGTTCTAAATCCTCCCTGTTTCAAACAGCTACGTTCAGGCCCAAAGGCTTGTTCGGCAGGTTATACTGGTATACTACCTTGCCATTTCATTATTTCATCTTCAATGGCATGCTCAAACGAATTGCCAAACAGTAATGCCAAAGATTTTTTCTCCAATATTTAACATGATTCCATAACTCTCCTTGTTGGATTCCGTAGGTTGTTTTATAATTTTGGAAGCTTAATCATTGCATCTTGAAAACACACGATATTTTTTTGCTATTTTTTCTAATTATCTCTCCGGCATTGAAAGGACAGTGCATTGATAAAAATTTTTCATTTACTTCTGGTGAGGTATTGAAATATGATGTGAAATACAACTGGGGATTTATCTGGCTGGATGCAGGCAGAGTTGAGTTTTCTGTTTCATCCAAATTATACAAAGGAAATTCAGTTTATCATCTGAAAGGAATTGGTCATAGTTTACCCAAGCACGACTGGATATACAAGGTGAGAGACAGTTACCAGTCGTATATGGATAAAAACACCTTGCTGCCATTATGGTACGAGAGAGATACATACGAGGGAGGGCATGAAGTGCATAACCAGTTTTACTTTGATCAGGCAAGAAAAATGGTATATACCGAAACAAAAAACTCGGATAAACCCTTTGAACGTGATACCCTGGAACTCCCGCCTTGCACATACGATGTTATGAGCCTCATTTATTATTCACGTAACATCAATTTTAACAATAAAAAAGTAAATGAACTTATTCCAATCACAGCGATTATTGACAATGAAATATTTGATTTGTATATACGGTACCGCGGGAAAGAAATACTTGAAACGAAGGATGGAAAAAAATTCAATACTGTAAAATTTTCTGCTCTGCTCGTAGAAGGTACTATTTTCAGGGGTGGTGAAGATCTTTATGTGTGGGTAACCGATGACCGAAACCGAATCCCCGTGCTTGTAGAGGCTAAAATACTTGTTGGATCGGTAAAGGCTTTGTTATCTTCAACATCAGGTACCATTCCGTATCCCGGGTCAGAAATAAAATAATATCAATATGCACAAATTGCATGCTTTATGGGCAAAAGCTGAGAAGGATGTAGCTCTGAACATGATCTCTATGAACTGCATGGGAGTTACCCTGACAGAATATTTAAAATCTATTGAAAAACTTGTAACTTTTTAATTATGAATCATATTCAAAGCATTCTAATCTCATTGTGTTTAATTATTAGTTTCAATCTAACAGCCCAGGATGAAGAGTTTATCCTTGAAAAAATTAAAAACCATGACTTACCTGTTCTGGGAGTTGCATTTAGCCCTGATGGAAAATACCTGGCAACCTGCTCTGAGGATATAACAACCAAAATTTGGAACCTCGCGGATTTCTCGGAAGTCATTACCCTTGAAGGGCATTTTCAGGAAATCAATGATGTAATATTCTCACCCAAAGGGGATAAACTGATTACCGCCGGGGATAGAAGCATCCGCGTATGGAACACAGAAACATGGACGGAAGAAAACATTCTTACCGGGCACTATACTTTCGTTTGGTCGATCAATACAGATCCAACCCTGACCCGCCTGGCTTCCGGTTCATTTGATAAACAACCCAGGGTTTGGGATTTAAAAACGGGTGAATCAGTTTTACTCGAAGGTCATGATAAAAGTGTTCTGGCAACCGCGATGAGCCCGGATGGAAACCTGATTGCCAGTGGTTCACTGGATAAATTCATCATGCTGTGGGATGCTAAAACGCATGAATTATTGAAAACATTTGAAGGCCATTCCGACAATATTTATGAAATTAAATTTACGCCCGATGGAAATCATTTTGTATCCGTATCCAGGGATAAAACGATCAGGCTCTGGAGCATTGAGCAGGGTGGAATTATAAAAACATACCCCGGACACCGGACGGGTGTGATGACTGTTGACATAAGCAATGATGGCAATTTTATTCTAACCGGATCATTTGATGGAGAAATCAAATTATGGGAACTGGCCACATCCACAGAATTATACACCTTTACACACCACGAGAAAGCGGTTACCGGAGTTCGATTCAGTCCTGATTTTGAAAAATTTGCCTCCTCATCCATGGACGAAACTGCCATCATTTGGGATTTAAACAAAAAAGTATTTGTTGATTATCATTTTGAAGAAGCTTTCCTTGAAGAATTTGAACAGTCAGACTTACTTGCACCGAGGCAAAAAGATGAATCACGATCGGACTATAAACTCCGTGAAGAACAGGCAGCTAAATATAAGCAGGAATTGTACAAAAAATATTTCCGAAAATATTTGTCGGAACTTAACCAAAAAAAATCACAATTTCTTAAATAGGAATGTCATCTTCTTTGCAGGTTGTCCTCTTCAAACAGATGACTCCTTAAATCCGCAAGATTTATAAATTCTACTACTATAAATCTTGCGGTTTAAGGTATAACCCCGATTTAGCAAATCACTTATTTGGGTGAAGTATGAGGCCAAATGAGATGATGCGCTTAATCGAATGCGCAAACGATACAGTAATTAATTTGATAAACCTTTGCGGATTTTGGGTGACTTTTCTTATCTTGCCTGTTACGATTAAATTAATCACCTTTGCTTTCTTTTTTATGATTTTTGGAGTTTATGAAGGATTTGACGGAAGGAAAGGAAAGCACACTTATACTTAATTTTGCCCTGCCGATGTTGCTTGGAAATCTTTTTCAGCAACTATATAACATTGTTGACAGCATCATTGTGGGTAATTTTATTGGTAAAGAAGCTTTGGCGGCAGTAGGAGCATCATTTCCCATCATTTTCACCCTCATCTCATTTATTATCGGAATTGCTTCTGGTGGTACCATTATCATTGCCCAGTACTTTGGATCCAGAGATATAACCAGGGTTAAGAATACCATTGGCACCATGTATATATTTATATTTCTGGCATCCATCGTAGTTACAGGACTTGGGATTACCTTCAGCGAAGATATTTTCCGGTTAATTCAACTTCCTGAAAATGTACTGCCCGAAGCAGAAACCTATTTAAACATTTACCTGATCGGCATGGTAGCTTTTTTTGGTTTTAATGCTACAAGCGCCATTCTCAGGGGAATCGGGGATTCAAAAACACCGTTGTATTTTTTGATCGTTTCAACCATTTTAAACATGTCTTTTGATATGCTTTTCATCGTTGTCTTCAAATGGGGAATTGCAGGGGCTGCCTGGGCCACAGTGCTATCACAAAGCATTGCATTTCTATCTGTCATCATCTACCTCAACAGGTATCATGAAGTGATCAACATAAAAATTAAAGAAATGCGCTTTTACAGGGAAATATTTTCTCAGGCATTACGTATTGGTCTTCCCACGGGTATGCAACACACCTTTGTTTCTCTTGGAATGACGTTTATCATGAGTATCGTCAATAAATTTGGAACCAACGTTATTGCTGCATACACAGTAGCAACCCGGATTGATTCACTGGCCCTGCTTCCGGCAATGAATATCGGCCAGGCACTGGCAACGTTTGTAGGACAAAACATTGGTGCACAAAAAACAGGAAGAGTAAAGTCGGGGTTGAAAGCTACATTTGTTATTTCATCAACAATATCTCTTTTTGTAACTGGCATGATCATCATTTTTGGAGATGTTCTTATGCGTTTATTTACAGACGATGCCGATGTTATTGCAATCGGGCAGGATTACCTGGTTATTGTTAGTTCATTTTACCTGCTTTTTTCAGCTATGTTCACGGTCAATGGCGTATTGCGGGGTGCAGGAGATACACTTATTCCAATGTTTATAACCCTGTTTTCACTTTGGCTCATTCGTATTCCCGTTGCCTATTTCCTATCAGGTAAAATTGGAGAAACCGGAATTTGGTGGGCCGTGCCCATTGCATGGTTCGCGGGTACCGTTGTATCCTATTTTTATTACTTATCAGGCAACTGGAAAACCAAAGGGGTGGTGAAACAAAAAAAATCTCCGGAAATTGATTAAGAAAAGTCATTTTATATTGTGATATTTTAACTTTACTTTTATACACCAATAAATTAATAACAAGCATTATGATTTATTCAATGACCGGTTATGGAAAAAAAACCTTTGAATATAATGATAAAACATTCAGCATCGAAATCCGAACCTTAAACAGTAAACAATCTGACGTTTACACAAAAGTACCTTCCCAATACAAAGAAAAAGAGCTGGAACTTCGAAACATTGCTTCAAACGAACTTTTAAGAGGAAAAATTGAAATAACCCTTGTAGTTGAAGTTTCTGAAAATTCAAATGTCCCGTTGATCAATAAAGAAGCTGTTAAAGCATATTATAAGCAAATTGGAGACATCTCTTCTGAACTGGATATTAAAAACAATGATCAGCACTTTTTATGGGCAACCATATTACGGTTACCTGAATCTTTGAAAACAGAATTGGAAACCATTGATGAGAAAGAATGGGCAGAAATTAAAAAAACAGCGGTTGAAGTAATGCAGGAAGTCAAGCAATTCAGGAAATCAGAAGGTTCTTCCATGCAAGAAGACATCATTGCACGTATACAGGGCATTTCAAATTACCTGGGAGAGATTGGCAAGTACGAAAAATCACGTATCGAAAATATTAAGAGCCGGATTCGAAACAACATGCATGAATTTATCTCGCAGGAAACCATTGATGAAAACCGGTTTGAGCAGGAAGTAATTTTTTACCTTGAAAAATTTGATATAACCGAAGAGAAAGTCCGATTAAAAAATCACTGTAATTATTTTCTTGAAACCGTCAGAACTGAAGAACCCATTGGGAAAAAGCTGGGATTTATTGCTCAGGAAATTGGCAGAGAAATAAATACCATCGGATCAAAAGCCAATGATTCGGATATTCAAAAAATTGTAGTGCAAATGAAGGATGAACTGGAAAAAGTAAAGGAACAATTAATGAACGTATTATAATGGTTCCCAAAATTATCATTTTTTCAGCACCTTCCGGGGCTGGTAAAACAACGATTGTCCGGCATTTAATGAAGAAGGACTACCTTCATTTGGAATTCTCAGTTTCTGCAACCAGCCGTCCACCCCGAAACAATGAAATTCACGGAAGAGAATACTATTTTTTATCTGTCAGCGAATTTCAGAATAAAATTAAAAAAGGTGAATTCCTGGAATGGGAGGAAGTATATGAAAACCAATATTACGGTACTTTAAAAACCGAAGTAGACCGAATCCGGGAACGGGGAAAAAACATTTTATTTGATATTGATGTTCAGGGTGGTTTAAACATTAAAAATATTTACAAAGAAAAAGCTCTTGCAATTTTTGTATCACCACCTTCGCTGGATGAATTAAAAACAAGAATTGAGAAGCGATCTTCGGAAAGCCGGGAATCGCTTAATAAAAGATTATTCAAAGCAACATATGAAATGTCTTTCGCCGATCAGTTTGATAAAGTATTACACAATGATGACCTGGCAATAACTCTGAGAGAAGCAGAAAAAGTCATTTTGGATTTTATTTAAAGAAAGCATGCATGATATGAAAAAGATTGGATTGTATTTCGGATCATTTAACCCCATACATGTCGGACACGTGATTATAGCTAACTACATGGTTGAGTTTACTGAATTAGACCAACTATGGTTTGTAATCAGTCCGCATAACCCGTTAAAGAAAAAAAGCTCATTACTTGAAGATTATCATCGCTACGAAATGGCCTATCGGGTGCTTAACAAAGATGAAAGGTTTGTTGTTTCCGACATTGAGTTTCGCCTTCCCAAACCATCTTACACCATTGATACATTAACGTATCTTGAGGAGAAAAAACCCGGAAACATTTTTTTTCTAATCATGGGGTCCGATGGTCTGCACACCTTCAATAAATGGAAAAATTCAGGGATCATTTCCAAAAACTATAAAAGACTCGTGTATCCGCGTCCGGGTACTCCGAATGAAGTATATGCCAAACATGAAAATATTACTGTTGTTGATGCGCCGCAAATGGATATTTCATCAACCTTTCTTCGTAAGGCAATAAAAGAAGAAAAGGACATACGATATTTTATTCCAAAAGAAGCATATGACTATTTAATGGAAATGAATTTTTATCGATGAGCAAGAAACTTAAAGAAAAAACATGCCAAAACTTAGCTTCATGTTACCTGTTAAGCCTCCGTTCCTTTTATGAATTCCAAGGGTTTCAGGTGTTTCCAGTTTTGAGATTGAACCAAGATAAACACCAATACCTGCACTGGAGCTAAAGTAAAAATTATTTAAAAACCGAAAGAACAAACCTGTGCCGAGGTAATGTTCCATGGTTGAAATTGTACCGGCTTTATTGTCGGGAAATACAAGTGGACCTGATGTTGTTTCAATTACCAAAGGTTCGGTGGTAGTTTCATTTTGGTATAAGCAATTGTACATTACAAAAGGCCTAACCATCATGTTGTTTACATAATAATCATACTTCCCAGGGAAAATTTTATATTTGAATTCGGCTCCTTTGGGTGTGAAATCGCCGGGACGAACAATTGCTCCAAATTCCATAGCTTTTTTGTTGTCTGTTGCCACAAAATTCAGAACGAGGTTTGAACCGTGTCCGCTACCCGAATTAACTGCTGAAAGATTAAATCCATACTGCATGGGAATATTTGTCTGAGACTGTGTGTCCTGCAATTGAAAGACAGCTAAAACAAAAACTACGACAAACAATCTTTTCATTCTCATGCTATTATGTTGACTTTTCAAAGATACGGAATAATTGATGTTCTGATTTTAAGCATGATTGACATTCCTTACCTTGATCACTGATTTAGATCACCCACCGGTTCGGAAACTTCATATACGATATCCTGCCCGCGGCTAATAGCTTTTTCATTCAGAGGAATGAGATGATGATGTCTCTGCGGCAATGATTTTTTTAATCCGTTTATCACGTTTTCCAGTTCCACTATGGGTTTCACCTTTAAGTATCCACCTAAGATTATCATGTTAAATGTCCTTGCTGATCCCATTTTTGAAGCTTCCTTCGCTCCATCTACCCTGAAAACTTTTATGTCTTTACGCTCGGGATGCCTGGTTATACCATTCCCGTCATATACCAGAACACCACCTGATTTGACCAGTGGCTCAAACTTATCCATTGATTGCTGGTTTAAAATAATGGCGGTGTCGAAGGTATTAAGCACTGGAGAACTAATTCTTTCATCACTAATAATAACTGTTACGTTTGCCGTACCCCCTCGCATTTCGGGGCCGTATGAAGGCATCCATGATACTTCCTTATTCTGCATAATCCCGGAGTATGCAAGTATTTTTCCCATTGATAATACTCCCTGGCCGCCGAATCCGGCTATGATAATTTCCTCAGTCATTATAATAAAATTTTAGTTGCATCAATTATTTTTAACCATCTGTCCATCCATCTTAATATCACCAAGTGGATAAAACGGAAACATATTTTCTTCCATCCATTTATTGGCTTCAACAGGTGACATTTTCCAACCTGAATTACAGTTGGAGACAATTTCAATAAATGAGAGACCTTTATTCAATTTTTGGTTTTCGAAAGCTTTTCGCACAGCTTTTTTTGTCTTCCGCACATTGTTTGGGGTATGCACAGCCTGACGGGTAACCATGTATGTTCCTGGTAATGTTGATACCATCTCAGTGATTTTAAGAGGCGGCCCCATAGTCTTACTGTTTCTGCCATAAGGAGAAGTAGAAGTTTTCATCCCTTCCAACGTGGTTGGCGCCATTTGCCCTCCGGTCATACCATAAATCCCATTATTGATGAATATAATGGCAATGTTTTCACCTCTGTTGCATGCATGAATCGTTTCTGCTGTACCAATGGCTGCTAAATCACCATCTCCCTGGTATGTAAATACAAACTTTTCAGGCCAAACCCTTTTAATTCCGGTTGCCACAGCAGGAGCTCTACCGTGGGCAGCTTGTGACATATCGATATCCATAAAATCATATGCGAGTACTGAACAGCCAACCGGAGCAATGCCAATGGTGTCGGATTGGATACCCATTTCATCCACTACCTCCATAATGATTCGGTGCGCTGTGCCGTGGCCGCAACCAGGACAATAAGACAAAACTTTGTCTGTCATCAATTTGGTTTTCGAGTAAACCAGGTTTTCTTCCTTTATGATATTTTTTACCGATTCCTTTACATCTTCCATAATCATTTAATTTATAAAGTTTGTTTTCAGGGCATCCAAAACCTCTTCAGGGGAATGGATAACACCACCAAAATGACCGAAGTGGTCAACAGGAACTTTTCCGTTTACAGCAAGCTTAACATCCTCCACCATCTGCCCTGAACTAAGCTCAACTGACAAAATACCTTTGACTCTTGAGGTATAACTTTCAATTTGTTTGGTTGGAAAGGGAAACAACGTTATTGGCCGTAATAGCCCGGCCTTTATCCCTTCGCTGCGGGCTATTTGTATACTTTTTTGTGCAATTCGCGCACTTGACCCGTAAGCGACTACAATAAAATCAGCATCTTCGCACTGAAATTCTTCAAATCGTACCTCATCCTGCTCCATTTTCCTGTATTTTGATTGTAGTTTTTTATTATGATCCTCCTGTCGGGAAGCTTGCAGCTCAAGAGATGTTATGATATTTCGTTCGCGATCAGCAGTTTTCCCGGTAATAACCCACGATTGATCAAATTCCGCAGCCCTTTCTGCCTGGTCAAATAGTTCAACTTTCTCCATCATCTGACCGATCAGTCCATCGGATAAGATCATTGCCGGATTTCGGTATTTAAATGCAAGGTCAAATCCAAGTTTAACAAAATCCGACATCTCCTGGACAGATGAAGGCGCGAGAACTATCATGCGATAATCGCCGTGTCCTCCACCTTTTACTGATTGAAAGTAATCAGCCTGCGAGGGTTGAATTGTTCCCAGTCCGGGACCTCCGCGAACCACATTCACAATCAAGCAGGGAAGTTCAGCACCGGCAATATATGAAATGCCTTCCTGCATTAAACTTATTCCCGGGCTTGAGGATGAGGTCATTACTCTTTTACCGGTGCCGGCTGCACCATAAACCATATTGATTGACGCAAGCTCACTTTCAGCCTGCAAAACGATCATACCTGTACGATTTTCAGGTCTTTCGGCCATCAGATACTCCATCACTTCCGACTGCGGTGTAATGGGATAACCAAAATATGCATCGCATCCTGAGCGGATGGCTGCTTCGGCAATGGCTTCATTGCCTTTCATTAAACGTAATTCTCCCATGGTTTGCTATTGCTGTTTATGCATTAACTTTTACTTTATATACTGAGATGACACCATCCGGGCAAACAATGGCACAGTTGGAACAACCAATGCAATTCTCAGGATATTCCATATAGGCCATATGGTAACCTTTACTGTTCACTTCGCGTGTCATCTGAATGACCTTTGTCGGACATGACACCACACACAGTTCGCACCCTTTGCACCGTTCTTCATTGATAACGATTGCCCCTTTTGCTTTTGCCATACTTCAATGCTTTAGTTAGTACTGATATTTATCAAATTTATCAAAAATACAAAATCTGAAATACAAAGCTAAAAAAATACCCAATGATTCTTATCAGGTGAAGACAGGATGAATATTCAGGCTATTTACGCATTGCTTTGTTGAAGATGGTTTTTATGAAATTCCATGATGCGCTTCTCTAAAACCGGAATCTGGTCTTCATGTACCAGTGATACACACGCCCTTAATCCCTCAGATCTTTCACTGCCTGTAATAATCAAAGAGATAGCACTAATTCCATAATACAACAATTCTTTTAAAAGCTGTTCGCCTGTTATTCCAGGGTATGAAATGGTAAAATAGAATCCGTCAGCAATAGGTTCATCACCATCTTTATCATAAACAATTTGAAAACCATTTTCAACAAATATTTTTTTCATGTTTTTGGCTCGTTCTCCATATCTTTTAACTTCATTCAGAAAATTATACTTACCATCATTTGCCGCTGATAACATCGCGGTAAGAGCATATTGAGCTGCATGAGATGTACCGGCGCACAAAGCATAGATTCCACCATAAATGGCTGCATGCCCAAACATGTCCGATGGATAAAAATGAAGTAAATTCGAGTATTTTCTTTCAAACAAATGATCTGACATGATCAACGCTCCAATGCGCTCCCCTGCATAAGAAAAAGCTTTTGAACTTGACAGCAGCAACATGTAATTGTTCGTATATTTTGCCACGGTTGGCTGGAATGGTGGTTTCCCGGGTTGTGAATAATCGTGGCGAAAATCCATACCAAAATATGCCAGGTCTTCTATGACAATGATATCATGTTCGTTTGCAACAGCTCCAATGATAGCCAACTCCTGCTCGGTAAAGCAAATCCACGAAGGATTGTTTGGATTAGAATAAATAAAACATGAAACATTTTTCCTGCTCACATATTCCAACAACTTTTCTTTTAATTTTTCACCACGATAATCGTAAATATCAAAAGTTTCATACGGAAAATCAAGAACCTGAAGTTGTTGTTTTTGAACTGGAAAACCAGGATCAATAAATAAAGTGGTATTCTTTTTTTTATCAACACGATTTGCCATTAAAAATGCAGCCATACCTCCCATCATCGATCCTACAACCGGCACACAACTTTCGGGTGATACTTCAATATCCATAAAAAGCTTTAAAAATCTTGAAACTTCTTTTTTCAGGGGAGGAATACCCTCAATGGGAGGATATTTTGAAGCAACCCCCGTTTTCAAAGCTTCGATTTCAGCATTTACGCCAATAGGCACCGGATCCAAACCTGGTATGCCCATCTCCATGCGAATGAATTTCTCCCCGGTTGCTGCTTCAATGGTACTTACCAAACGTACCAATTGCCTTATGGATACAGTACGCAGATTGCGAATACCACTCTCCCTTATTTTATCATTAACGATTTGTGGATCAATAGGTGTACTTTTCATGTGTTTATAATTAAGTTAATGAGTTTATTCGGTAGTTCGTCGTAAAAGAACCTTTAATAATCATGTGCGTGTGTTTTTAAAATATAATCATGGTCTGTTTCATGTGTTTAAAAATTGTGTCCATTCCCAAAATTTGGCACACCTCCGATAGCTATCGGTGTTAATCATAGTCGTGGTGCGCCTCAGTATTAAATCAGACAACTTGTCCGACAACCGGCGGATGGTCTGGGCCGATTTATCGGAGATCTGTTTCATATGCCTTGTCATTTATTAAAAAGCGACAACAACGTGCGCCCTTGCAAAATCAGTAATCTTAAAATTTCACGAATTTAAAAGAAATTACCATTTCTAAAACGGAGATTTATCATGCACTGGAGTATTTGAATGAAAATAAATTTCTTTACTTGTGTTTCAAAGATACTATTTGTCCTGCCGATTTATGAATAATATTTACTTCCGGATCTCCGGCATAATAAATGGTACCGGCTTCATCTATGGTGATATTAAGTTTCTTGGTCGCATTTACAAAGCAGTCTCCAATGCTACTGTGCGTTATGGTGGCATGATTTGATATTAATTCATCCGCATAGATAAAACATGATCCCCAGGGTCTCAACCAAACCGATTCAGCATTCCCCGACACCCTGCAAATTCCTGCATTATCTGAACTCACACCGAACCGGAACTCCTTCACATCCACTTCAAGGTCTATCTCACTAAATTTTTCCCAGTCAGTGATGGATAATTTGTTGCCTATAAACGGTGAACTTGTAGTTAACTCACAGGGAACTCGAATGTTAATATGATTTAAACTGGTAGTATGTAGTGTTAGTTTAATTTTATCATATTTGCGACTCCAGTCAAATTTATTGTTATTCTCAAGAAATAATTTATTGCCCTGATTATAAAAATCAAGATTATTGAGCAGGTTTGAGCCACCCTCTGCAATGATCCTGTTTTTATCGCTGTTTTGCAATTTTATTTCAAAAATTGCATTCACTTCCAACGTATAAAATGTATCAATTTCAAATGTTTTTATACGAACATCACCAACATTAAAAAATGCCTGTTTTTCACAACCAAAGGTAGCAACGACAGAAAGTCCCAATATGAAATATACCAGCTTTGATTTAACCATTTGTATTCTTTTAAAATTCCTCACCAGTTTTTAAATTTCGCGTACATTTCAAACATGTTTTTCATTAAAAAACATAACCCAATCCCCATTCGATGAAATCTGCTTTTGCAAACAAATGAGCCTTGATAGCAACATTTGCAGCAAGCCTGGGGGTTAACCGATACCTGATTCCCAGTCGATTAACACCATAACCATACTTATTGTACGGGTTAAAGAAATAATATCCCGGCTGTACAATAAAAGAAGTACGCCCCACCACAAATTCATAAGAGAAATGCACTGCAGAGCGGAAATATTCTGCTTTGCTTTCCAATTCCATGTAATCAAAAGTTTTATGTTCATCAACGGATGAATCATAAAAAAAATCCAGTCCAATCCCCATTTTAGTTTTGGGACGTGCGTAAAACGCATAATCCAGTGCAAGTGAAGTCGCGAAAAAGTAACCATCAACCCTTCTGGATACCTGCTTCCAGCCTACTGAATAAAATACAGCCCATCGTTTAACATCAAATGATTGTATTTCAACAGGAATAGATTCATTTGCACGCTCCCGGTTTTGAAACCTGTACGACATACCCAATGAACCTGTTATGGTATTCAAACCTTTGTTTGGTTCCTTTATCTTTCCATTTGACACGTGTGTGAAGTTGAAAGCTGTAAAAGCCGACAGTTTATCTGAAAGGGCCACGTCAAGGCCCAACATATACGAGAGGTAAACATTTATATTTGAGCTGATTGCCAGGTTGTAAGGATTCCTCCGAAGATCATATTTCTCGGTAATATAGCTCAATCCAAACGAAAATTTTTGCTTCATACGCAAAGGCGCTGAATTCCGGTTTATTTGTGTTTGGATAAATGAATACACTGCATTTGACTTTCCATATACCTGCTTATTCCCCAACCCGGAATGTGCAAATCCAAAACCAACATCCGGAAATTTATGATGCCTGTGCCATGCCTTGTTTCCATAGGTCTTAAAACCTGTTTCAAGCTGAAATCCAGGAACATGTTGATGAACAAAATATTTTATTGATTCATGATGCGGTGTCAGGAAGCCGTAATTACCATGAATATTGACAAACAGGTTTTGATATCTAAATGCATCATCCTGACTATTGGCAACTATGCTGTAAAAAAGATAAAAGATTAATAATATCCGCTTCATCCGTGTGTCATTCACCTTTAATGATTCACCAAAAATAGGAACAAAACCTGAACATCAAACGTTTGACGGTACAACTTTATTTTTTGTTTCAGGAATGTTGATGAATATTGCTGAAGATAGTTACTTTTTACGTTTATCAATGACTCTAATAGCTTTACCTTCACTGCGTTGAATGGTTTTTGGCTCAATTAGTTTAACATCCACACCAATTCCAAGGGTACTTTGCAGGTTGTGTTGGATTTTTTGTCTGAGTTGTTGCAACTGACTAATCTTATCCTGGAAGTATTTTTCTTCCACTTCAACCTGAAGTTGCAATGTATCTAAGTTATTCTGTCTGTCCACTATCAACATATAATGGGGCAGCGTTTCACTCATTTCCAGTAAAACACTTTCCACCTGTGAGGGGAAAAGGTTTACACCTCGAATAATGAGCATATCATCGCTTCTGCCGGTACATTTTTCCATTCTGACCAGGGTACGGCCGCAACCACATTTTTCGGTAGTGAGTGAGGTCATGTCCCTTGTCCGATATCTTAACAAGGGCAAACCTTCTTTGGTAACCGTGGAAAAAACAAGTTCGCCGGTTGCCCCTTCGGGCAAAACCTCTAAGGTTTCAGGATGAATAATCTCAGGTATAAAATGATCTTCATTGATGTGCAATCCGCACTGACAAGCACATTCTGAAGCCACCCCGGGCCCAATAACTTCACTTAAACCATAAATATCAATGGCTTTGATCTGAAGTTTTGCTTCGATTTCTTTTCGCATTTCCTCTGTCCAGGGTTCAGCACCAAATACACCTGTTTTGATTTTGAGGTCTTTTCTGTCAACCAGTCCTTCCTCGATTGCTTCGGACAGATATAATGCATAAGATGGTGTGCACGCGAGCAATGTACTTCCAAAATCTTTCATCAACTGCAACTGTCGCTTTGTATTTCCGCCTGATATTGGAATAACAACAGCACCGATTTTTTCTCCTCCGTAATGAACACCCAATCCTCCGGTAAATAATCCATAGCCATAAGCAATCTGAATAATATCGTCTCGTGCAGCGCCTGCGCATGTGAGAGTGCGAGCCATTACCTCTGACCATGTGGATAAGTCCTTTCGGGTATAGCCAACCACCGTTGGTTTTCCGGTTGTACCCGAGGAAGCATGCAACCGAACGATTTCACTCAAAGGCACGGTAAATAATCCAAAGGGATAATTGTCGCGTAAATCAGGTTTGGTGGTAAACGGAAGTTTTTGCAAATCGTCAATACCCTGGATATCTTCCGGCCCCAACCCTGCCCGCTGCATCTTATTTCGATAATACGGAACATTAAAATAGATTCTCTCAACGGCTTCTACAAGTCTTTCCGATTGTAATTTGCGCATTCTGTCGCGCTCCATACATTCAAAGGGTTTGTTCCAGATCATGGTCTGTTTTGTTTTTTTTCAGTTTATTAATAACTCATTTGAAGGTTTTGTACCTGGATAAGGACTTTCATTTCCTGCTCCGTGCAAATCTTTCAAAAGGAATACAAATCGCTGGCACGTATGAGTTCCATTTTATGCTCCTGGAAGGTTACAACGGATTGCTCAATGTTGTCGGTCCGTATAATAAGTATTTCCTTTTCACCAATTGAAAATGAATACATGTACTCAATGCTTAAACCTTCATCGGAAAGAATCCGCAAAGCTTTGGCAAATGAGGAAGCCCGGGTTGGTGTAGAAATAGATAATACATCCGTAAGGTTTACGGAAAAACCTTTCTTCTTTAGTAAATGAAGGGCATTCTCAGGATCATTTACAATGATGCGCAAGATTCCAAATTCGGATGTATCTGCAATGGTAAGGGTTTTAATTTCAATGTCCTCTTCTCCCAATGCTTCAAATACTTCTGTAAGTCTTCCCGATTTATTTTCCAAAAAAATGGATAATTGTTTTACAATCATAAAACAGATTTTTAAATAATTACAACATGCAGCAGATACAAGATTTATAAATCCAAAAATAGATGATCCTGCCAATACAGGAAATAAATCCAATGCAATTCAGATTGATTACAAATAAATATACGGCTGTTTAAAACATTTTACCTAATAATAAATTTAAATTAATAATCAATGGTTATATTTGCACAAGTTTTTAACCCTAAACATTCCATTCCATGAATCGAAATAATATGTTTTTCAATGTTTTTGCCACAATGGCTATCGGAGTTTTCATCTTAATGGCCGGATGTAAATCCGGAACACAGGAACAAACAACCGATAACGACTCGCAAATACAAGAGATTGACAAAGAAAGCATCGAGAAAGAAGTAGAAAACCTTGTAATGCATTTACCAACACCTTTCGAATTTGCTGAAATGCTTAATAACATTGGTGCACGGTATGTTGATGAAGTACTTAATTCACCTGATCATATCGACAGGTATTTTACCGAAAGACAACAGGCGCTAAATCTTGGTGTGTATGGTGCAGATCTCGGTTATTCTTCCGTTTATGAAAGGACACAGCAAACCAAGGAATATCTTGATGCCGTCAGAACCATGCTGAATGAATTAAAAGTGGATGTTGATTATTCATTTTTTGTTGACGAAGACAAACGTGCAAAACTGAACAACCAGGATACCCTTGTCAATGTACTTACAAATACATTTTATGAAGCATATAAATTTCTGAACGAAAAAAACAGTTCCGAATTAACAGCACTGATGGCAGCCGGAACCTGGATTGAAGGATTGTATATTGCCACGCATATTTCCGAAGACACTTATAATAATATTGACATGGTTAAGTTGATTTATGATCAGGCACAATCGTTAGAACAACTGCTACAGTTAATGGAGAAATTTAAAAACAATCCTGATGTGAGTGATCTGTATAATCGTTTACAGGAGCTTAAGTCAGCATACAAAAGTACGGATGGCAGCCTTACCAGGGAAGAATTATCAGCAATAAAAGATAAAATCGGAGCCATACGAAATGATGTTGTTTCTTAAAAAGACAACACAAAACACCTGATTTTTATAATATTTTTTCTTAAATTAATCACGCCTATGAGCGTGATTAATTTTTTTACATGTATTCAATTGTTCAAAATATATGAATGAAACCGTCTTAAAAGCCTTAATGAAGTTGTTTGCTATTGTTGCCGATGTAAACAGGGAAGGTTTTTCAGGCAATGAGAAAGATGTAATCTCTGAATACCTTCAGCGACAGTTTAGCAGAGAGCATGTACAGGAATATCTGAATTATTTTGAAGATAATCTGCGCAGATTTCACCCCGAAATAATGTATGAAAACGAAACTGAAGCCACCAAGCAAAATGTTTACAACGAAACCATCATAAAAAACAATTGCAACCAGATAAATGAAGAACTCGAGCAGGAACACAAGATTATCGTTATCATTTATCTCCTGGATTTCATCAACCGGGGTGAAGCCATTACCGATAACGAAATACGGTTTGTTAATACGGTTGGAGAGCAATTAAATATTCCCAAAGATGAATTTGAGAATGCACGGTATTTTACTCTCGGCCAAATTGAAAAAATCAGGCACAAGGAGAATTTATTGTTTATTGATGCAAACCCATCCTCCGGCCATGAAAAGATTAAGCACCTGCAAAATGAAAAATTAAATGGCAGGATTGTTGTCCTGCGAATGAACAGCACCAATACTTTTGTATTCAGATATTACGGAGAACAGGATTTATTTTTAAACGGCCATAATATAAAATCCTACCGCTCATATGTTTGGTCTGTAGGATCAGTAATTAAAAGTCCAAAAGCCGGATCCTTGTACTACACGAGGGTAGCCGGCAAATTTATTCAGGCCATTACAGAGTCAAAATTTATTTTTACTGCTGAAAACATTGAATACAAATACCCGCGAAGCACCAACGGTATTCACCGCTTCAATTTCACCGAAGAATCAGGAAGATTAATCGGAATCATTGGCGGTAGTGGCTCGGGAAAATCTACACTGCTGAACGTCCTGAACGGTAACCTAAAGCTTAAAAAGGGAACCATTAAAATAAACAATTACGATATTCACCGTGACAGTGAAGCAGTGAAAGGTCTTATCGGATATGTGCCACAGGATGATCTTTTATTCAAAGAACTAACTGTTTACGAGAATTTATATTACAATGCCAAACTGTGTTTCGATGGGTTTAATGAAAAGCAGATTAAAAAAGTTGTAGAAGATGCTCTGGTAAATTTTGATTTAATCGAAGCAAGAAACCTCAGGGTTGGAGATGCCGTGAATACCATCCTGAGTGGTGGCCAACGTAAACGGCTTAACATTGCCCTTGAGCTTATGCGCGAACCTGCCATCCTGTTTGTTGACGAACCAACATCCGGTCTTTCCTCTGCCGATTCGGAAAAAGTAATGAGTTTACTGAAAAGACAAACGTTTAAAGGTCGGTTAGTCATTGCCAACATCCACCAACCATCGTCTGATGTTTTTAAGTTGCTCGATAAACTCCTGGTGGTAGACCAGGGAGGCAGGGTCATTTATTATGGTAATCCGATCGAAGCAATTACGTACTTCAAGGGAATGAGTATGTTTGTTGCCGCCGAAGAAAGTGAGTGCAAAACATGCGGAAACATCAACCCGGATCAGATACTGAGAATTGCGGAGGCCCGGGTGGTTGATGTCAATGGTAAACTGACAAGACGACGAAAAACGACACCTCAGGAATGGTATGAAATATACATGACACGT
The DNA here is from genome assembly GCA_964486145.1 of uncultured Bacteroidales bacterium. Lineage (GTDB taxonomy): Bacteria > Bacteroidota > Bacteroidia > Bacteroidales > JAAAOM01 > CAZAMT01. Next base: position 16,010 of record CAZAMT010000010.1, on the reverse strand, counting down.
ATTGATCCGCAAATCCAAAAAATAAAACGGACATTCATATCTACACTTCCAAAAAGCAATTTCAAGCTACCGGACCATTTTGAACAATTCAAAATTTATTTTAAACGCGACCTGCTTGCTAAGTTTTCAAACAGGCAGTACATGCTCTTAACGCTCCTGGAGGCTCCTCTGCTTGGAATCATCCTGGCCTTTTTTACAAAAAATTTCACGAAAAACGGTTCGAATTACACCTACATTTTTGGCGAAAACAACAATATACCCGCGTATCTTTTCATGTCGGTCATTGTAGCCTTATTTCTCGGACTTGTGCTGAGTGCAGAGGAAATATTCAAGGACCGCAAAATTCTGAAACGTGAAAAGTTCCTTAATTTAAGTCGATTCAGCTACTTAAGTTCAAAAATCAGCATTGTATTTGCCATTTCAGCCCTGCAGATGATTGTTTTTGTAATCATTGGTAACCAAATGCTGGAAATTCGGGATATGACAATTCGCTACTGGCTTGTTTTATTTACAACTGCATGTTGGGCAAACATGATGGGGCTTAACATTTCGTCAGGGTTAAATTCGGTAGTCACCATTTACATTCTGGTACCCCTCATTCTGGTGCCACAACTATTATTTAGCGGTGTTGTGGTTGAATTTAGCGCTATGCACAAACAAATAAAAAATGAGAAATATGTTCCGCTCATCGGCGATGTCATTACTTCACGCTGGTCATACGAAGCATTGATGGTAACCCAGCATAAAGCAAACCGATTTGATCAATATTTTTTTGATATTGAACAGAACATTGATGAAGCTTTATACAATAAAGCATATGTAATCCCTTATTTACATGCATCACTGGAAGAAAACCGTTCTGAAAAAACTACTGTATTGATTCGTAACGAAATAAATGAAATTAACAAGAAATACCCAATAGCTTCGGATATTTCATTTCCAAACAAAACCAAGGATTCTGTATTACAAACCAATGAAAAGGCCAAAATATTAAATTTCCTGAATGCTGCGGAAAAATATTTTGACAAGGCGTACCGTACAAACATAGAACGGAAAGAAGATGTTTACAACCGATTGATTCAGCAATTGGGAAGCAGCGATGCATTTGTTGAATTCAAACAAAATTATCATAATAAAAAACTTATTTCCGTCATGCGAAAAGATAATGAGATAAACGAATTTGTAGATGCCGGAAATGAACTGATACGAATTAAATCGAATATTTACAGATACCCTGATTCACAATATGGCCGTTCACATTTTTATGCACCCGCAAAAAAAATTGGAAACATAAAAATTGATACCCTTGTATTTAATCTGATTGTTATATGGTTGATGACGGGCTTTTTGTTCGTAGCATTGTATTATGACTGGCTGCGGAAAATCATCAATTACTTCGAGAATTTGCGCATCAACCGCTTAAACAAAAAATTTTTAAAAGTTTTACGGCAATATGAAAGCAGATGGTATTAACGTTCTGTTTCAGAGGGTTCAAATGGTCTAAAAACCGCTGACCTGCTCAATTAATAAAGCATCCGGATTATATTGAAAGTTATAGTTATAAACACCGGGTTCATACAAATCCCTGGAAAACGCCCAAAAAACAGGGCTTCACACAAGTACAGATTGATTATCATCACGTTAATTAACCTGTATTACGATGAAGCTATATAACCTGTCTTCCGGGCATTCAGAATTATCCTGTACGATTTCTTAAAAAAATAATCATATTTTCTCCGCTGCTTGTGTCAGGTCAGCCTTAATATCGTCAATGTGCTCAAAACCAGCAGAAATCCGTAATTGCCCTGGTTCCACACCACTCTTTTTTTGCTCTTCCAGCGGAAGTTGTTCATGGGTTGTTGAGCTTGGATGAATAATTAGTGTTTTTGCATCACCAACATTGGCAAGATGACTGATCAATTGAACACTGTTTACAAATTTATCGGCTGCTTCTTTTCCCTTTTTAATTTTAAATGTTAAAACACCTCCAAATCCCTTTTTAAGATATTTTGTCGCAAGATGAAAATAGGGACTGGAAGGCAATCCGGGATAATTTACATTTTCGGCCCAATTCTGTTTTTCAAGCCACTGTGCCAGTTCAAGGGCATTGGAAGAGATTCTGTCCAGCCGTAAAGAGAGTGTTTCAAGTCCTTGCAACAACAGAAATGCATTGAACGGGCTCAACGCGTTTCCATAATCCCGCAATCCCTCAACCCTCGCTCTGATTATGAAAGCGATATTACCAAAAGGTCCGCCTTCGCCGAATACTTCCCAGAATTTTAGTCCGTGATACCCTTCGGAAGGTTCGGTAAACTGTTTGAATTTACCATTTCCCCAATTGAAATTACCAGCATCAACAATAACCCCGCCAATGGATGTTCCATGCCCGCCAATCCATTTTGTGGCAGATTGAACTACAATATTGGCGCCATGGTCAATCGGACGAAACAGATATCCTGCACCGCCAAAGGTATTATCAACAATTAAAGGAATTCCGTTGTCACTGGCTACCTGAGCTATCGCTTCAAAATCCGGAATGTTAAAACGGGGGTTTCCAATAGTTTCCAGGTAAATGGCTTTGGTTTTTTCATCAATCAATTTTCTGAACTGTTCGGGATCATCCCCGTCAACAAATTTAACATTGATCCCGAGACGCTTAAACTGCACTTTAAACTGGTTATAGGTGCCCCCATACAAGTACGATGTTGATATAATGTTTTCCCCGGATTCAACGATATTCGTTATGGCCAGAAACTGAGCCGATTGTCCGGATGACGTAGCAAGGGCCGCTGCACCCCCCTCTAACGCTGCCATGCGTTTTTCAAAAACATCGGTAGTCGGATTCATAATCCGCGTATAGATATTCCCGAATTCCTTTAAGCCAAACAAATTAGCAGCATGATCCGAATCATTAAACACATACGATGTAGTCTGATAAATGGGCACAGCCCTTGAATTTGTGGCCGGATCAACTTCCTGACCGGCATGCAACTGTAAGGTTTCAAACTTGTAATTGGTATCCATGTTTATTGTTTTTAATTGGTTATAATTATGAATGTAAATTTCGAGATTAGATAAAACATCTCCAAACGCAACCTGGTTGCGTTATCCCATGAACAAACAATAAGGATTGGAGTTTTTAGCAGGTCATGCAACAACACATGCAAACATCCATTCTGGAGGTATACAACCGCGTACGTGTTAAATCGGGAGTGATTCTGCCGGGTTCTGATGTTTGCATGATCATCATGTTTTACTTTTTAAATATGATAAATGTCACATTTATGAGCAAAATAAGACAAAATAATCCGAAAAAGAAAATTCTTTTCAGATTTTTATTTAAATCTACCTCAATTTTTTACAAATACACCCTGATTCCCTGACTAATACGAATTAAAAAGCTTGTCTAAAGTGAACTACGTCAATAAAATCGTTGAAGTTCCCGGAAACCAATAGGCCAGCTCAGATGGTTTTAATACTTCAAACATGGCCTTATGATAAAAATTAAAAGCTATTTGTATGCAAAAAGTTATTAACTTGTATGCTGAATTTTAGTTTTTTATAAACCACAAAAGATCAAACCTTTAAATTATCGCACATGGAACAAAATAAAATTGACCTGTTCATTGCCTCAATGGGAAATAAATTTCCGTCACAAAAATTTCATTACATACAAAGCCTGCTCGAAAAACTAGATGACAATAAGTTTATGGTATTGCAATCGATTCAATATAAAGATCCCACTATCTTGCTAATTGTTTCTATTCTGGTTGGCATGCTGGGTATTGACCGGTTTATTCTTGGGCAGGTGGGGCTGGGCATTGCAAAACTTTTTACCTGTGGCGGACTTGGTATATGGACGATTGTTGACTGGTTTCTGATTATGAATGAAACCAAGGAAGTCAATTTTAATCAATTTCTACAAACCGTAAATGAAATTAAAAGCCTTTCATAAACAATATACAAATTACATCGTCCTGATTTTTATCATCGGTGGTTATGCAGTTTTTTTCTGGCTTAACACCATTTTTTCAGCAGGTCAGACTGAATTATGCATATTTAAAAATGTAACAGGTATCCCGTGTCCCGGGTGCGGGATGGGCAGGGGTACGATCGAACTGTTTCATGGGCATTTACTGGCCGGGTTGAGAATGCATCCTCTCAGCATTCCTTTCAATGCAGGTATTCTAACCGCCATTTTTTTTCTTGTAAAAGATATTATGAATAAAGAATCCCGGTTCATGGAATTCATGAAACAAAAACCTCCCCGGGTTACCACAATAATACTTTCGATGATTGTAGTTGTCGTTTGGTGGTGGAATATTTACCGGGGGATATAAGGAATAAAACATTAGTCATATTTAAACCCGCCGGCATCCTTTTCAAGGTCAACACCCAGACCAAGCACCACGCGGTTCACAAAATTGAAATACGAAACAACGAGCGTGGCATCCAGTATTTGCCTGTCATCACAACCCGTCTTTTTTAAATCATCAATCCAAATTTCCCTTTCGGATGCATGCGGCTCCCTGGTGAGATTCTCAGCGTATAAACAAAGGTTAAGATCTTTTTCTGATAAAAATGTTTTCCAGTTACCACTGATAAAGTGCTCAAGTAGGGTTGAATCCTTCCAAAAATGCTTTAATGCTTCCAAATGGTGAATCTGGCAATATTCACACTTGTTTGTTAGCGAAACAACCACACCAATCATTTCGCGCTGATATCTTCTTAACGGTGATTTCCCGTACATTAATTCCATGTAAAGGTCCATGTGTTTCACGATAGATTCAGGATTTAAACTTTGAATTTTATGCACTTCGGCAAGCTTTCCTCTGGATTTCAACAGTTTCTTGTAAATGTCAGCAAGTGCACCATTTGCCTCATCCGGTTGTATTACTTTGATAAATGCCATATTATTATATTTCCATCAACACCAAAATATCTCATTTACAAATCTTTACGCTTTGACCACATACAGTTGTCCGGCACTATCACGAATAACCTTTACGAGATTCCCTTTTTCAATATATCCCACTTCCGACACGGCATCGTATATCTCACCTTCAACTTCCACTTTACCGGATGGCCTCAAAACGGTGAATGCAGTCCCTGTTTTTCCTTTTAGCGTTTTCTGAATAACATTAATTCCTATATATCCTTGTTGTGTGTCCTGAAATTCATCGAGAGCAAGAAACGAAAAGGTTTTTGAACTGAACAACTTTTTGGTAAGCATAATGGATCCCACCAGGGAAAGAAGCATTGACAGGACAACAATCATAAATGATTTAAGAATGAGGCTGAATGCTGCCGGTGCATCAAATGTAAAAACGATGTTATCAACCATGGCCATCGTCAGGCCTGTTAACACCAAAATAATACCGGAGATCCCGGCCACTCCAAATCCGGGAATAGCAAATATTTCCACAGCAATTAATCCCAACCCGACAACAAATACTATCAGTTCCCAGTTCTCGGCGAGTCCTTCGAGATACAACGGAGCAAAATATAAGATAGCCGCCAATGCCGCAGCGCCAAGCGGGAAGCCAACACCGGGGGTTTGCAATTCAAAATAAATTCCACCGATAAGCAGCATAATCAAAATGCCCTGAACCACTGGATTGATTAGGAACCCTATTATTTTATCCAGGGTAGTTGGTGTATAATCCCGAATTTCATAATTGGTAATACCGGCAAGTTCCAGAACTTCCTTAATGTTTTCAGCAGTGCCTTCACAGTAGCCATATTCTATTGCTTCCGATGCAGTAAAAGTGAGTACTTTTCCAGAGTCAATGATTCCGGGAATATAGGTTCGGGGATCAACCATGGCCTCGGCAATAAGAGGATCACGATGCCAGTCAATGATGGTGTCGTTTCCCTGAATGATGGTATCTTTCCCGTGTGACTCCGCAGTGGAGCGCATGGTAGAACGCATATACGACTGGTACTTGTCCGGAGCTTCTTCGCCTGTTTGAGAAACCACCGTAGCCGCCCCAATGTTGCCACCTGAGCGCATGTAAATGCTATCTGCTGCAATCGAGATCAGTGCTCCTGCAGATGCTGCATTGTTATCGATGTACACAAATACGGGAATCCTGCTATTCAATACACGGGTTCGAATGGAATCAGCAGCATCAACAAGCCCACCGTATGTGTTCATGTGGATAATGATATAATCCGCTCCAATTCGTTCAGCTTCTTCAAATGCCTGCTGTGTGGTACGCACCACTGGCGGTGCAATTTGCTCTTTTATCGGAAAAACATAAACGATGGTTTTACCTTCCGTTGATGCATCTTCTTCAGCAGTTTGTGTTGCCGATATAAAAAATATTGCAAATAGCAATAAAATTGATTTGTATATGATCCTATCTTTCATTCAATTAAAAGTTGTTATTAGTCAAATTTAAACGAATAACGGCTAATTCAAAAACTTTTAGCGGAAAACAATTCAATAACGCGAAAGGTTTGTGGTTTTTATAAAAATATCACATCCATAATGATAACATTACTTATCAGGCAAACTGAATGGAACGGGCCATCTCGAAAAACATATCCATTCCATCCTTTTTTTCTTCGTTGAGATCATAGCTCAAACTGTGTTGCAGGTAATGAAGCAGATCAACGTTTGAAACCAGTTGATTTGTTTTGGTTAGCTCAATGGCTTTCTCAAGATGATTCAAACCAAAACCAAGAGCATGATTGAACCTGTGTATGAAAAGCTCTGACAACTGCTTATTTGAAACCCATGAGGCAAATACAAATGGTTTCCCGGTAAATTTCATCCACTCTGCACTTAAATCAATGGTATACCTGTATTTTGTTTCAACAGCAAATGTACGATCCCCGATAACAAGTGCTGCTGTATCCTCTTTCACAACCGAATGTTCAAAGCCAGCCTCACCGGAATACCACCGGGGATGAATATTCCAAAACCGTTGTGCCAGCACCTGTAAGAGCTTTGCAGATGTCCGCGACTGGTAATCCAGGTAAATGTGCTTAATTTCTGCAATCGGAACTTCACTAATCAGAACTACTGTTCGCACCGCACCTGTAGCACCAATGCAATAATCTGATATAATTCGGGCATGTTGTACATTTTGAATTTCCGCAACAGGAATGAGCCCTACATCCACTTCTCCATGAATGAGTTTATCTGCGCAATCAGATGGTACATCAAGGGATAAATCGATGTCGGTAATCACATCCGAATGCAAAAGACCATATACAAAAGGTATTGTATTGGAGTAAGATACCGCTGATATTTTGATTTTTTTATGCATTCCACTCAAGTTCCTGTCAGCGAAAGTACAAAATACCATTCAGATAAATGATGATATGTGATCATATGTGCGATCCATGCAAATGATAACTACCGGTAATTTTATCAATGAAATTAAATTCAACAACTCATTTTCTTTTTCTACCTTTGTGTTTAAATTTGATACCATGACCTTAAACGAATTAACCGCAATTTCGCCCATCGATGGCAGATACTGGAGCAAGGATAAAGAACTGGCTGATTATTTTTCAGAGTATGCATTGATAAAGTACAGAATACTTGTGGAAGTGGAATATTTCATTGCTCTCTGTGAATTACCTCTGCCACAGCTTTCTGATTTTGATCATCGTTATTTTGATGGTTTACGTCAACTCTACCAGGATTTTAACATTGAATATGCAACCCGTATTAAAGAAATTGAAAAAACCACCAACCATGACGTTAAGGCGGTTGAATATTTCTTGAGAGAACAGTTTGATGAACTCAAACTTGAGAAATACAAAGAATTTATCCATTTCGGATTAACATCACAGGATATAAACAACACGGCGTTGCCTCTCTCCATAATGGAAGCCATGGAATTTTGTTATTATCCGGAACTGGATAATGTACTTGAAATTCTTGTCAGCCAGATGAACGAATGGAAAGACAACCGCATGCTGGCAAAAACGCATGGTCAACCAGCATCCACCACCAGGTTGGGTAAAGAAATAAAAGTATTTTATGACAGGATGGAAAACCAACTGACCCTGTTAAAAAAAATACCCTATGCAGCTAAATTTGGAGGATCAACCGGAAATTTCAATGCCCATCACCTGGCATATCCGGATATCGACTGGGTGAAATTTGCCAATAATTTTGTTAATGAAACCCTCGGGTTATACAGGTTACAAACCACTACGCAGATTGAGCATTACGATTTCATGGCAGCCCTTTTCGATAATCTCAAACGAATAAATACCGTGTTGATTGATATGTGTCGTGATTTCTGGTTGTATATCTCCATGGATTATTTCAAACAACAAATAAAAAAAGGAGAAGTAGGATCATCGGTGATGCCACACAAGATAAATCCCATTGATTTTGAGAACGCTGAAGGAAATCTGGGAGTAGCAAACGCGTTGTTTGTCCACATTTCAGAAAAACTACCCATATCACGTTTGCAAAGAGATCTTACCGATTCAACTGTTTCAAGGAACGCAGGTGTTCCCCTTGCACATACCCTGATATCTTTGAAATCCGTTCAACGTGGGCTGAATAAACTTATCATCAACAAGGAGGCCATTGAAAAAGACCTGGAAGGCAACTGGATTATCCTGTCTGAAGCCATCCAAACCGTGTTGCGAAGGGAAGGTTTTTCAAATCCATACGAGATATTGAAGGATCTTACAAGAACCAACAAGCCGATTGACAAGGAAGCACTTCATTCCTTCATCGATGGTTTGGACGTAAAGGCTGAAGTAAAGGCCGAACTTAAGAAAGTCACCCCTCAAAATTATACCGGTGTGGATTTGGTTTGAAAGAATATTTGCAGATTATTATACAAAAAATAATTGTTGTTTGGGCCTTGACTTGATGAACCCCGAAACACATATATCTGTTGTAACCCTGGCATTCGGGAAACCAAATGCAATAAACTCATGCAGCTTTTGAATAATCCGGAGTTATTGAAGTACTGCAAATACAACATGGTTAAAAATATACCTCCGCGTGAATATTATCTGCTGGGAAGTTCTGATCACTCAAAATGTCATATACATCGTAGATCATATTGCAATTGCCGCATAAATATACATGGGTATCCGGATTTACAGGATGCTTTTTCAGGTAATCCGTTACCCTGCCATGATAATCCCCATTTTTATCCCGTGAAGTACAAACAGTCATTTTATCTTTATGGTAGTGTAATTTGTCATATGCCTCATTACCATATCTAACCCCGTGAAGCAACTTGTAATCCAAATTTGAATGTGAACCAATCATGCTATGAAAAGGTGATATACCTGTTCCACTAGCTACAAATAGAAACTTATGGTGTTCAATGGCTTGTTTACTTAATGTAAAAAACCCAAACGGTCCTTCTATCTTCAGTTCTTCACCAACGGAAACATTTTTTAGCTGTTTGGAAAGGTTACCATCTTCCACCTCTTTGATCAGCACCTCAAGGAAGGGATCGTGTTCGGTGCTGTATATGGAATACTCGCGCACATCCACATCATCTTTGTGACCAAGTGTAATGTATTGTCCTGCCTGGAAATCCATCCCCTGCTTTTCAAAACGCAAAATATATGCTGATTCGGTTAAATTTCTAATATCAAGTAATTTACTTAATTTTGTATTAATCTTTTCCGCCACTTTCATTTACGCTGTTATTGTATATTATTAAATGATATTAACATGACAAAAAACAAATTGTTTAGATTGCAACACATATAATCGCGGGGTTTGCAAAGCAAATGAAAGTCCACAGAATACATTCAATAAAGATTACTTTACTTCACAAGTAAACATCTGTTTGTCTCCAACGAATCCTTCAAGTTTATCCCCTACTTTGACTGGCCCAACTCCTGCCGGGGTGCCTGTAAATATTAAATCACCAATTTTCAGGGTGAGAAACTTAGAGATGTATGAAATGATATCATCAAAAGAAAAAATCATATTACTGGTATTTCCTTCCTGAACGGTTTTACCATTTTTCTGAAGGGAAAAATCGAGGGCGTGAATATCACCAAGGGCTTCCATTTTAAAAATACTTCCAATAACCGCTGAACCATCAAACCCCTTGGCAATTTCCCAGGGGAGTCCTTTTTCCTTGCATTCGCGCTGTAAATCCCGGGCTGTAAAATCAATTCCCAGGCCAACATCACTGTAATATCGATGAGCAAATTGCTTCTCAATATTTTTCCCTACCCGGTTAATTCGTAATATAACCTCAACTTCGTAGTGCAAATCCGATGAAAAATCAGGAAGGAAAAAGGGTTGATTATTGCGGAGTAGCGAAGTATCCGGTTTCATAAAAAAGACAGGCTTCTCAGGAACCGGATTGTTAAGTTCTTTTGCATGATCAACATAATTTCTACCAATACAAATAATTTTCATGATGACAGTTTTATTCGATGTTTTGGTTGAATATCATTATCCTTCGTTCTGATTGAAGGCCATGCGAAGCTTGATGTTGGTTAAAATCTTTTTAGTAAACAATGGGAAATCGCCTTTCATCATCCATCCATAATATCCCTGATCCTGTTTCAATACTTCTTCCACAGGTTTTCCCTTATATTTACCAAAATTAAAGGTTTCAACATTGTCATCATTGAAAACAATACGACCGGCAAAATCGGCATTTTTTGTATGCGCCGAAAATGCAGATAGTTTATCAATGTCATTTTCTAGCTCGGAATACCTGTCCAGTTGGGCTTTAAGAATCTCGTAGGTTGCTCTTGTGTCCGCTTCGGCAGTATGAGCATTGTCTAATTCCTTGCTGCAATAAAACTTGTAAGCTGCTGCCAGTGTGCGTTGCTCCATCTTATGAAATATTACCTGAACATCTATGAACTTGCGTTTTTTCAGGTCCAAATCCACCCCTGCCCGAATAAATTCTTCTGCCAGCAAGGGAATATCGAATTTATTCGAGTTATAGCCGGCAAAATCACATCCTTCAAACGTTTTGGCAAGGTTCTTAGCAATTGCAGCAAATGTTGGGGCATTTTTCACATCTTTATCTGTGATTCCATGTATGGCCGATGATTTTTCTGGTATCGGTATGGTAGGATTTATCAGCATACGTTTAAATTCCTGCTCTGCATTAGGGTAAACAATTAAGTACGCCAACTCTACAATGCGGTCTTTAGCGACATTTATACCGGTAGTTTCTAAATCGAAAAAAATGAGAGGATTTCGCAAGTTTAATTCCACAGTTATTATTTTCAGGTTTTTGAATTCAGTGTAAAATTGTAATTTTTTTTATCTGTCTGGTGTATGATTTTGATAAAAAAAGGCTGCCACATACTGACAGCCTGACTATATTTTAAGCATTCTTTTATTGACCTACCATCATAGGCATTAACAACATCAATATATCTTCGTCGGGGTTTTCCTTCTCTGCCGGCACCAGTATACCAGCCCTTGAAGGATCTGACATTTCGAGAACCACATCCGCCGACGGCAAATTGGAGAGCATCTCAATGAAAAACGTTGATTTGAATCCCATTTCCATTTCATCACCATCATACTGACAATTGAGGCGTTCGTATGCTGAAATTGAGAAATCAATATCCTGTGCTGATACCGTAAGTTGGTTCCCGGTCATCTCAAGTTTTACAAGATTACTGCCCTGGTTCGAAAAAACCGACACCCTTCGCATGGTGTTATAAAGATCCAAACGATCAATGGTTAACTTGTTTGGATTTTCTTTTGGAATGACGGCATTGTAACTTGGGTAGTTTCCTTCCACCAGGCGACATACCATTTTGTATTTTGAAAGGTTAAAATACGCATTTTTTTCGTCAAATTCGATATTGACATTACCTTCTTCCCGGGGCAAAATTCCTTTGAGCATAGATGCCGGCTTTTTTGGAAGGATAAATGACGAACTCTCTTCGGCTTTTACATCCGATCGTTTGTACAATACCAGCTTATGAGCATCTGTAGCAACAAAACTGACGCTATCGGGTGATAATTCAAAATAAATACCATTCATTACCGGCCTTAGTTCATCTTCAGCAGTGGCAAAAAATGTTTTATTCACCCCGTTCATTAAGGCCTCCACCGGCATTTGAACCAATGATTGATTTTCTTTTAGTGGCGGAGCTTGTGGAAAATCCGAACCGTTTTGCCCCATAATGGTAAATTTACCATTTTCTGAACTTATAACGATTTTCAGAGAGTCGATGTTGGCTTCGAATGTCAATGGTTGGTCGGGAAATTCTTTTAATGTATCAAGCAAAATCCTGGCTGGTATGGCAATGATACCTCCATCCGTAACATTTTCAAGGCTCATTCGCGTAATTAACGTCGTTTCAAGGTCAGACGCCGTAATCTCAAGAACCTTGTCCTCAAGGTTAAATAAAAAATTATCAAGAATGGGCAAGGTATTCTTAGGATTTATTACCCTGCTTACAGACTGCAGGTGTGATAACAACTCAGAGCTGGATACAACAAAATTCATTGATTTTATATTTATTTGATTATTAATATTTTTAAATTGATTTTGCCCTTAAATTTCGGGACTTCAATATTACAAAAAAAATATGAATCGCTGATAGCTTTTCCCGATTTTTACCTTTATAGAAAATAGTCTATTCTTTTAAGTAATGGAGCAATTTCAATGAATGACATCAAAACAATATTTTTGAAATTACTCTGTTTTACATACACATGATTTGGATCCAATTTCGCAGGTTCCATTTCCAATAACTTGTTAAAAACCGTTATTTCTATGGTCCTTTGACCGTTTGTAACAATAGAAATATGCGCTTCCGGCTGAGATTGCAAAATCGATGACATTTGTTTTTCCGATAGGGTATCCAGCACGGTTTCAAAATCAACCCGTGTGTAATACCCCAGGTATTGCTGAACATGATCCCTGTTGATTTTATCATTCGGGATTTTTATTTTCAAATTGGAAGCGGCAATGGTATCTCCGCCGAGCTCCAGTTCAAATGAAGCCAAAGGTCTTCGAGGATAGTTCAGGGAGATTCTTTGTATTTCCCCGGGCTTCAAAGAAATTAACGTACGATCCCTCCAGAATTCGGGATTAGCAGGATACAAATAGGTTAAATTTTTGCGGGGATAGCCAGGTAAAAATACCTGGTAATATTCATTTTTTTGGGGTACGGTTACATAAGTACCTGTATTACCAACAGTATCATAAACCATAGTGAAACTGCGTGTTTTACCGGAAACCTTCATCTGAACCTGCACCTTCTTTTCATCAGGAATATTCTCCAGCCTGTTCATTAGTTGCATTGATGCGGGTGACTGAAACGAAAGGCGTTTATGGGCGTCATATAATGCTTTAAACTTTGCCGGATCCAGTTGATAAATGTTGTTTACCATCCATCCTGCATCTGTCTTTTCCAATAGCAAAGATGCATTACCGGCCTCAAAACGAATCATTTGAACCTCTGACGAATCAAATTCAAAAAGTTGCGATTCCCTGAAACTCAATGTTGATGTATTGCGCTGGTGGTAGATATAACCGGCAATCAGCATCAAGACCAGCGCGGGAAGTATATAAACCAGATTTTTCTTGTTCATGCTGTAATAAAACAATTACATGGATTTTCCATAAACAAATTTCTTTCGGAAATTGATAACGAACCCAATGATCATAATTAGAAAGATTGGAGCCAGCACATTAAATAACTGCCATTTTACTTTTGCCGACTTTGATTTTATCTTTGATTTATCAAGTAAACGAAGTTTATAATCTTTGGCGCGCAATTCAATAAGTTCTTTTTTGCCGGAAAGGTAATGGATGGCATTCATGATAAATTCTTTATTTCCAAAAGTCTGACGGGTGTACTTGTCAAACCCCAGGGTTGAGATCACCGGACTGCCCTGCCTGTATGATACATCATTTTTAATGATATCTCCATCTGCTACCACAAGCAAACGTGTATCTGCACTTTCTTCGGTGAATTGCAATGCTGAATTGCTCAAAAATTGTTCGATCGGCCGGTTTTTAAATACCGAATGGAAATTTCCTTCAAGCATCAATGCTACCGTTTGAAAAGGCTGGTTGTAGTCTTCCTTATTGGGTTGTTTGCTGACTTCTTCTAAACTTATTATTGCCGGCATGGATAGCACCTGTGTAAACCGGGAAGTCGACAAAAGCACTTCCTTTGAAACATTGGGATTTCCACCTACTGTATCAATATTGCTGGCAAACTTACCACTCACAAGGTTTAAATTGGTTGTCACCGGATGTAGCGGATTCGGCCCAAGGAGCGGATAGTAGTTCCACGGGGCCCGGGTAAATTTAGCAGGTGCACCCGATACCGCCGTATTCACTGGAATGACACCCGCTTGAATATCTTTCACCAGGACAGGATTAATCCGAACACCATAGTGGAACAACTGATCATCCATATTCAAATCACGGAGCAAAGCAATGGTGCGTCCCATGCGCAAGCTGTCCATATTGACACTGACAGGATCAACGAACCATGCAACCCGACCGCCATTCATTATGTACTGGTCTAAAACGAATTTATCGGCTTCTGTAAACATTTCTTTAGGCTTGGCTATAATAACCGCCTGATAATCATCAAGCACTCCCGGAATGCCATTTATTGCCCCTCTGTCAACCTGGTAATAATTGGCAAGTTCTTTCGTAATGTCTCCAACTTCATACTGGTTGAGTTCACCATGCCCCTCGATAAAAGCAATTTTCTCAAGCGTATCACTGCTGAGGTTTCGAATGGAATTGGTAAACTCATATTCGAGAGATTGAATGGAATGATTCAAATTCACCTCAGGTGCAAGGCCCGGATTATTTTTCAACAGATTTAAGCCCAGTTCGATGCCATTGTAATTGACAATGGCACCCGGGAATATTAATTTTTGTGACGATCCACCCTCTTCATCTGTAGCCTGCACATTTACCGGCTGAAGACCAGTATCGTACAAATAAGCGAAAAGCTCCTGTCGTATTTCCTTATCTTCCTCGGCATGCGGATTGATAAGCTCATACTGAACGTTTCCATCCGATAAAATTTTGTATTCATCAAGAAGTTCTACAATCGCATCCTGCATCCGTGTAAACGCCACCGGCATTTCACCTTCGAGATATACTTTGATATAAGCAATTCCTTTCAAATCATTCAGTACATCGTGTGTTGTTTCTGACAACGTATACCTGTTATCCTCGGTAAGGTCAATTCGAACATGGATCATGGACGATAAAACAACCAGGAATACAATGATTGCCAAAACTGACATAGCCCTCAGAATATGTTGCTTTTTGTTTGAAGTTTTATTCATTCCAATTATATTTTACCATTTTCTGCTATCGAGTTTTAACCAGGTCAGAGTGATAAAAATACCGTTCACACCAAGAAAATAAACAACATCCCTGCTATCTATTACTCCACGGCTGATGGACCTGTAATGTTCTTCAATTCCCAAATTTAGAATAACATCGTTTATTGCCTGAAACACATTCATGCTCCCAATAAAATCGAAGCCGATATATACCAAAAAACAAATCAGCACAGCTACGATAAAAGCAATAATCTGATTTTCGGTAAGCGAAGATGCAAAAATACCGATCGATACATAAATAGAAGCAAGGAAAAACAGCCCCAGATAGGATCCCCAGGTTCCTCCGGTATCAAAATTCCCTTTCGGACTTCCCATGAAGTAGATCGAGAGCACATAAATAAACGTAGGCAGCAACGCGAACACAACCAGCAAAACCCCGGCAAGATATTTTGCCAGGATGATTTGCACATCAGACAACGGTCTTGTAAGGAGCAACTCAAGTGTACCCGTTTTTTTTTCTTCGGCAAACGAGCGCATAGTTACCGCAGGAACCAAAAAAAGGAAAATCCACGGAGCCAGTGTAAACAAACTGTTCAAAGAAGCATACCCGGTATCAAGAATATTGTTCTCGCCCGGAAATACCCAAATGAACAATCCATTCAATAACAAAAAAACAGTAATGACGATGTACCCGGTTAAAGTACTAAAAAAAACACTTATTTCATTTTGTATGAGTGCCCGCATGCTA
>CAZAMT010000009.1:0-36193 GCA_964486145.1 uncultured Bacteroidales bacterium | reverse complement strand
TGACAAAAATATAAGGTGAGATGGGTGAGTGGCTTATTCCGCTGCAAGCGAATGCTAAACTGCCCGACAAAAATATTAGGTGAGATGGGTGAGTGGCTTAAACCAGCAGTTTGCTAAACTGCCGTACTCGCAAGGGTACCGGGGGTTCGAATCCCCCTCTCACCGCAGAAATGCTTGCGTCAACGCAGGCATTTTTCGTTTAATGCAGTTGTTCATGCAACAAAATATGGTAAACTAGTAGAGTAAATATTCTTATTCTTCTTTTAACCCTTTGGCAGTTCTGTCTTCCATCGCAGGTGGAGGAGTAACCTTAGGTGGATTCTTCTCCAATAGCTTCATAACTTCATCCACTGCTTTTTCCATTTGGGGATCACGTCCCTGCACAAGTATGTTCGGGTCATCCCACACCGGAATATCGGGTTTAACGCCTTCACCTTCCCAGAACCAGTGTCCGTCATTGTCATACAACCGGGCTCCGGGAACGGTTATTCCTCCACCATCGATCAATGAGTGACGGGTGGCCGGACCAACCAAAATACCTACGGTACGCTCTCCAATGATGGGACCTGCTTCAAGCTCCTGAAACGCCCATGGAAAACCATCACCTCCCGATCCGGCCCATCCGTTGATTAACATCGCCATGGGGCCGGTGTTTGTTTTGATCGGCCATGTATGGTGTCGGCCATGACGCCAGTAGAGATTATAAACAACCGGTCGTTTCAGTAATTCCATGAAACGGTCGGCAAGCTGGCCTCCGCCATTCCAGCGTTCGTCAATAACAAAGCCTTTTTTATCAAGTTGACCATAGAACATGCGCACAAGTTCTCTTTGTCCCTGTGAGCTGGTATTTGACATATAGACATATCCAAGCTTCCCGTCGGAAAGGCTGTCGATCAATTTACGGTTTTGCTCCATCCAGGCCAGGTATCTTAGTTTCTGTTCCTCACCCTGTGATAGCAATTTTACTACATGGTTGCGGGCAACATCTTTGGCGCCGGTACTGCTGATGGTTAAGGATACTGTTTTTCCTGAAAGGCCTTCAAATCCAGCATAAGGATCTTTTTCAGGATCCAGTGCTACTCCATTTACGGCAAGAATATAATCTCCAACGTTGACATTTGCTCCGGGTTTGTCAAACGGTGAACGCACATCGGTATCCCAAACGGCAGGTATAATTATTTTTTTAATCCGGACCTTGTTTTTCACGAGTTCAAAGTCAACACCCAAATAGCCTGTTTGGACACGTTTTACACTTTCTACATCTCCACCAAACGTATATGTATGCCCGGCGCTTAACTCCGCGCTCATATTCGACTGGATATTGCTCACATCCCACCTCGTACGGGCATCTTCAATGAGGACGCCATAACGCTGTTTTAATGTATCCCAGTCAACCTGTTGCATTTCATCGTCATAAAAGAAATCGCGGTGTCTGCGCCAGGTATCATGAAACAGTTGTCGCCATTCCTCTTTCGGGTTCAACTGCATAACCAGTCCGTCAGTTGGTATGGCATCTTCAATTTTTTGGTCAGGATCAGGCTTAATAATTCCGTACTTGCCGGATGATTTTACAACGAGCATTTTTTCATCTGCAGTTGGCTTAACGCTTTCTATATTGTCAATGATTTTCTTTTCTTCACGTTTTTTGATGTCGTACATCATAAGGGATGGTTTATCATCAGAATCGCCGGCAAGAGGAGCCCTGATGTATAGAACCTTATCCTCAAAAGCCATTAAACTACCTAAATTACCGGCCTTTGGCGGTAAAACAACCAAACGGGATTCAAGGCCATCCCAATCTATTTTTACATCCGCAACATTGTCTTTTTTATCCCCTTCGTCCTTTTTGGCTTTTTTATCTTTATTGTCTTCCTTATCTGATTCATCCTTTTTTGCCTCATCTTCCAGTTCATCATTCCTGGGCTTTAAAGGATCCGGCGCATCTTTTTGCAGACTGATGGCTGCTAACCGCGTATTGTTGGGATAAATCCAGGTAGCATCACCTAAACCACTGTACACAGCATCAAATTTCCGGTCGGTAAGCAGGAACAAATACTTACCATCTTTACTGAAAACCGGACTGAAATCTGAATAATATCCGCTGGTAACTTTGTAAGCTTTCTTTTCGTCAATATTGTACATTGATATGGCATCGTTGGCATTATCCTGACCAACGGTGTAGGTAATCCATTTTGAATCAGGTGACCAGTTCATCGGATATGAATAACGGCTTCCGTGTCCTATGTTCCAGGTGTAATTATCAGCAATGGTAATTTCCTGTGATTCAATATCGAGGATGTTAATGTTGTTTTTTTCATCAACAAAAGCAATTTTTTTGCTGTTTGGCGACCAAAACAAGTTATACCCGAATCCCTGGTTACGGTTTGTAAGTTTTCGGGCAGGTTTGTTCATAGCAGCATCCTTCAGGTAAATCTCATATTCACCCGATTCATCACTCCAGTAGGCAATGGATTTTCCATCGGGAGACCAGGCCGGATTTTGATCAAAAGCGCCGCTGGATTTTGTCATATTCAGCACATAACCATCTTTTTTCGGTACATTGAACAGTTCGCCCCGGGCTTCAAATACGAGCCGTTTACCTTTGGGTGATGCAGTGAAATTATTTATTTTTTTGCTAACATTTTCGCGTTTTGGCATTTCAACAGAAAGATCACTCACTACATGAATATCTACTTTTTGGTATTTCTCCGTGCTCGTGGTCATGGTATACAGGTTTCCTCCGATTTCAAAAACCAGGTTACCCGAACCCGATGACAGGTAACTGATATCGAAGTCATTAAAAAATGTTATTTGTTTGGTTTGTTTTGTATCTATATTATATGACCAAATGTTCAATCGCATGTTTTTACCTTTGTCCGACAGGTAATATATTTTATTGTCCAGCCAGGCTGGTTGCCCATCGTTGGCTGGGCTATCGGTAATTTTTTGAGCATTATTTGTATTTAGGTCGAAGAGAATGACATCGGATGTTAATCCACCCCTGTAACGTTTGAAAGGATAATTTTCAGTTATTTTTGTAATATAAGCTAAATGATTTCCATCAGCAGAGAATGAAGCAAGTTCGCCATACGGTATGATAAGCTTTTCGGGCATACCTCCGGTTTTATTTACCATAAAAAACTGGTTTACCCTTGGAACACCTGCTTCACGTCGCGATGCAAAAAGAATTTTATCGCCATTCGGATGCCAGTCAACCATTCTGTCGTCAAATGAAGCATAGGTTATTCTTTGTGGCAAACCTCCCAGAGTTTCAATCACGTAAATATCCTCGTTGCCGTTGTAGCTGGCTGTATATGCTATTTCGGAACCATCCGGCGAAAACCTGGGATAGGATTCCTCGCCCGGTGACTCGGTAAGCTGCACTGCCTGGCCACCAGTTTTATCCACAACCCAGATATCACCGCCATAAACAAATGTAATGTGGGTATCTGAAATATCTGCAAAACGCATTAGTTTAGCGTTGATTTGTGCATTTGACTGTATTGAAAGCAGAAATAAGCTGAAAATGGTTAAAATTATTCTCATTATGATAATGTTTAGTTGATATTTCTGAATTATAAAAAATGCATCATGATTTATCTTGTTCGTTTTAAATCATGGATATTATGCAAGGTACATCAAATCTGTGCAAATCAAAAAAATGAAATGTACTGATTGGCACAGATTATCCTTTTTTAACCAGTAAAGCAACATTTTCAACATGATGCGTGTGAGGGAACATATCCACAGGTTGAATTTCTTTAACCTCATATTCTTTGGTGAGCATTGCAATGTCTCTGGCCTGGGTAGCCGGATTGCAACTGACATAAACAATCTTCAATGGCGCAATTTCCAGGATAGTCTGAACAACATCTTTGTGCATTCCAGCACGTGGTGGATCCGTAATAATGACATCGGGTTTTTCATGAACCTGAATAAAGGAAGTATTTAGAATATCTTTCATGTCTCCGGCTTCAAAAGTTGCATTTTTGATGCTGTTTTGTTTGGCGTTCTGCTTTGCATCCTCCACAGCATTTTGATTATATTCAATCCCAATGACTTTTTTAACTTTTGAAGCAATAAACAATGCAATGGTACCTGTGCCTGTGTATAAATCATAAACTACTTCGTTACCCTTGAATCCGGAAAATCTATCGACTGTTTTATAGAGTTCATGCGCTTGTTGCGAATTGGTCTGATAGAAAGATTTTGGGCCAATTCGGAACTCCAGGTTATCCATTTTTTCCCGAATATAATCCCTTCCTTTATGCAACTGAACCTGCAAATCAGCAATGCTGTCATTTACTTTCGGATTTATTACGTACATGACTGATGTCAGACCAGGAAACGCGGTTGATACATGTTCAAGTATTGCGTTGTTTTTTTCATCTTCAAAATGGAAAACGATGATCACCATTGATTCGCCTGTTGATGCAGTTCTAACAATCACATTACGCAGCAATCCTTCATTTTTGGATTGATCAAAAAATGTGAAATGATGATCGGTGGCAAAATCACGGATGGTGTTTCTTATTTCGTTTGAAGGTGACGGTTGCAAAAAGCATTCATCAATGTTTATCACCCGGTTGAACATACCTGCAACATGAAATCCCAGTGCCCTTCTATCTAAAATTTCATCTTTATTTTCTATCTCAGCTTCGGTGAGCCATCGGGTAGCTGAAAATGTGTATTCAAGTTTATTTCTATAGTATTTTTTTTTATCCGATGAAAGAATTTTATTTTTCTTTTCTATTTCCAGTTTTCCGATTCGTTCAAAAGCATCGGTTACCTGTTTTTCTTTGTAATGCAACTGTTTTTCGTAGGGGAGATGCTGCCACTTGCAACCACCACAGGTACCGAAATGCTCACAAAAAGGTTTGATACGCCAGTCGCTGTATTTATGAAAACGAATGGGCGTACCTTCCGAATAGCTTTTTCGTTTACGTTTGACACGAACATCAACCACATCGCCGGGCAGGAGTGAGGGAACAAAAACAACCATATCGTCCTTTTTACCCAGTGCTTTTCCTTCCGAACCAATGTCTGTTATTTCAACATCCTGAATGATCTGATTTTTCTTTTTCCTGCTCATTCTTGCCCTGCTTTTTGATTCGCAAAGATAAATAAATAAACCAATAGGCGAGTCTGTTGTTAATTAGCTAATAAACTTGATAATTGCATGGATTCGGTTACACAGGCAGTGCTTGGTGCTGCGATAGGAGAGGTTATCCTTGGCAGAAAGGTTGGGAATAAAGCCATTTTGTGGGGAGCGGTTGTGGGTACAATTCCTGACCTGGATGTACTTGTGGTTGATTTTTATGATATTGTAAAAGGATTGTTTGTGCATCGTGGCTTCAGTCATTCTATCCTCTTTGCCTTATTGGTAGCGCCTGTGCTTGGAATTATCATCCGCTGGATTCACAAGAAATCCGCAGCCTCTTTCTTCGACTGGTCAAAACTGACGTTCTGGGCATTATTTACCCATATTTTACTTGATAGCCTCACATCCTATGGGACCGGACTATTTATCCCATTGAGTGATTATCGCGTTGAACTCAATACCATTGCCATTGTGGATGTGTTTTACACGGTGCCTTTTCTGTTAAGCATACTGATTATTCTTTTTCTTCGCAGGGATTCTCATGCCAGATACATCATTGGTCGAACGGGACTGTTTATTTCTACCCTGTATCTTGTTTTCACGATGATTAACAAGCAGATTTCGGCATATCATTTTACCCTGTCTCTTGATGAACAAGATCTTTCGTACAACCAACTCAGAGTGGCGCCCTTGCCATTGACGAATTTTTTGTGGATGGGTATTGCTGAAACTGCAGATGGTTACTATCGTGGGTATTATTCCATGTTCGATTATAACGATAACATTCAGTTTGAAAAAATTGAGAGAAACGATGAAATAATCAAAGCAGTGAAAGGAAACACAAGAATGGAGAACCTGTTGCGCTTTACCAAAGGTTATTACCAGGTGCAGAAATTGGATAAGAATACCCTTGTGGTACATGACTTAAGGTTTGGTACATTTGGTTTTGGTGAAAACAGCCAGTATATTTTTTCATTTGAAATCAAACAATTAAATGATTCCTTATCAATAATACAACGCGAAATGGATTCACAATTGACAAAAAGTGATTTTCAGGAATATATTGAGAGAATAAAGGGTAAAGATTTCAGATCACGGTAAACCTCATCTGTGAAATCTTTGGGAATCGGTGTTATTTGATGCATTTGTTCTTATCATGTAAATACTGTAATTAACCAATTCGCTCCAGCAACGCAACATTTTCAACGTGATATGTCTGTGGAAACATATCAACCGGTTGAATTCTTGTTAACTTATACTTTTCTTTCAACTGATTGATATCCCGCACCTGTGTTGAAGGATTACAGCTAACATACACAATTCTTTCAGGGTGTGCTTTTAAAATAACATTTATAACTTCCTTATGCATGCCTGCACGCGGGGGATCTGTAATTATTACATCCGGCCGGCCTTCTTTCATGATCAGATCTTCATCAAGCACAGTTTTCATATCCCCGGCATAAAATACGGTATTTTCAATTTTGTTGTTTTTGGAATTGACGCGTGCATCGGCAATCGCTTCTTCTACGTAATCAATCCCAACTACTTTTTTACTTTCCGATGCTACAAAATTTGCAATGGTTCCGGTGCCGGTGTACAGATCATAAACGGTTTCTTTTCCTGTTAAATTTGCAAAATTTCTGGCAACACGATAAAGGGTTAATGCCTGTTTCGCATTTGGCTGGTAAAATGATTTCGGACTTATTTTAAACTGCAAGCCCTCCATTTCTTCAACAATATGAGTTTCCCCTTGAAAGTGAATTGCCGGTAGGTTTGTGATTACATCACTAAAATTTGGATTGATGACATAATACAGAGAAACAATTTCAGGAAATTCATTTTGTAAAAACGTCAATGTTTTTTCAATCAAACGCGATTCATGATGAAAAGTAACCAGGGCCATCCACTGACCTTTTGTTGTGTTTCGAATGATTATGTTTCGTATGAAACCGTTATTTTGTTGTTGATCAAATATATGTAAATTGTTTTCAATAGCAAATTTCTTTAATGCCAGCCGGATAGCATTTGAAGGATCTGGTTGAAGATAACATTTATTGATATCAAGGAGCTTAAAATATTTCCTGGGCAGATAAAACCCCAACCCGCTTGTATCAGTTTTTCCGTCTGTTGTATTTAGTTCCTCCCGGGTTAACCAGCGTTGACGTGAGAATGTAAATTCAAGTTTGTTTCTGTAAAAATATGTTTGTTTAGAGGGTAAGATGTACCCGGATTCAAAGCCACGCAACCTACCCAATTTTACAAAAGTGAATATTATCTGTTTATGCTTGTAGTACAATTGTTTTTCGTAAGGCAAATGCTGCCAGTGGCATCCTCCGCAGGTACCAAAGTGTTCACATACCGGTTCAATTCGTAATTTACTTTGTTTTTTTATTCGAATGGGATGACCTTCCGCATACTGTTCGAAATCTTTTTTTACACGAATATCCACCACGTCGCCGGGTGCGGCGAGTGGGACAAATACAATTTTACCATCTACCCGCGCCAGAGCTTTTCCTTCGCCACCAATATCCTCGATGAACACATCTTCAATGATGGCCTGTTTTTTCTTTCCCACAAATGTAATTTTTTACAAAAGTAACATTCCATTTGCTATAAATCCAGTTTTACATAAATTCATCTTCTCATCAGGCTGGATTGAACGTAATCGTTAGAATAGAAAAATCAGATGGTAATTTTGTTCTTATGTAAAAAATTGCGAATATATTTCCACGATTGTTGAGATGATAATCAACAGTTCCCGTTAAATTGTGTTAACTTATTGAATATAAACAGTTTTTGTATTTACGAATTCTTTTATTCCATGATGTGATAATTCTCTGCCAAACCCTGATTTTTTGGTTCCTCCGAAAGGCAATCTCGGGTCTGATTTAACAAGTTGGTTAATAAAAACGGATCCATCCTGGAAATGCGGAATCATTTTACGTGCGCGGTCAGTGTTGGATGTGAAGATTGTTGCACCCAGTCCGTACTTTGACATATTTGAAATTTTGACACAATCCAAATCATTAGATGTTTTCAGAAATGATGCGACAGGTCCAAATACCTCTTCATCAAAAACCGGCATACCAGGCTTCATGTTTTCAATTACAGTGGGCTCAAATAAAGCTCTGTCCCTCTGACCGCCAAGAATCAGTTTAGCCCCTTTATGAACGGAATCCTTTACCTGCTTTTCGACAAGTTCGGCTTGATCGACCGATGCAAGCGGGCCTAGTTGAGTTTCTGCGGAGGCAGGATCACCCGGAATTATTTTTTTCATTTTACTGACGAATCTCTCTAAGTATTGGTCGTAAACCTTTTCATGAATAATAAACCGCTTTGCTGCAATGCAGCTCTGTCCACCATTTTGCATTCTGGCTTTTACTCCAATATCTACAGCTTTATCAATGTCAGCATCATCCAGAACAATAAATGCATTGTTACCTCCCAGCTCAAGTACTGTTTTTTTTATATTTCTCCCGGCAGTCTCAGCAACTTTTGCACCTGCAAACTCGCTTCC
This sequence comes from uncultured Bacteroidales bacterium, assembly GCA_964486145.1. Classification (GTDB taxonomy): domain Bacteria; phylum Bacteroidota; class Bacteroidia; order Bacteroidales; family JAAAOM01; genus CAZAMT01. The sequence continues at coordinate 27,575 of CAZAMT010000009.1, read as the reverse complement.
CGTGAGGGTGATAGCTGCAATTCGCTCATCATCAATGATTTTTGAGACTTCACCGGATGAAATCATCAAGGACTGGAATACACCATCCGGATAACCAGCTTCGTGCATGATATCCCGGATTGCCTGAGAACAACCCTGGACATTGGATGCATGTTTTAAAAGTGCTACATTCCCGGCCATTAGTGCAGGAGCAGCAAAACGAAACAGTTGCCAGAACGGAAAATTCCAGGGCATGATGGCAAGAATTGTTCCGAGTGGATCGTAACTAACATAACTATGTTTGGCATCAGTTTCGATGTTTTCATTCTGTAAAAAATCCGGCGCGTTATCTGCATAATAGGAACATACCCACGAGCATTTTTCAATTTCAGCCTGTGATTCGGTAATGGGTTTTCCCATTTCATCAGTCATCAAGCGGGCATATTTTTCCTTATTTGCTTTTAGGATATTGGTTATGTTGACCATATTTGTTGCCCGCGTTTTGAAATCGCTGAATTTCCATTCGGCATAAGCATTCGATGCTTTCTCCAGTTTATCTTGGATTTGTTGCATATTATCCTCTTCGTACTCTTTTATGATCTCGTTTGTAAACGGGTTTATACTTTTTAGTGCCATGACTGTAAAATTTTATTATGTTGAAAATAGCAGTATACCAGGTAATTGTTAGAGTAATACCATTTGCACACATATCATTCTAACAGCCCCGACTTAAAAACTGTTGAATAAAAAGGTGATGAATTCAACAAAAAGGAATTATACATGTCATGTTATTAGCATAAATGGACAATGAATATGAAGAAAAAGGACGTCAACCTTAAAGAAGCACTCAATAAACCAAAAGAGAGCAAGGAAATACTTGAAGAACAAATTCAAACGGGCATGGAACAATATCATCGTTCAAACCCTGAATTGTTCATATCTGGTATTGCTGCCGGGTTGGAGGTTGGCTTTAGCGTATTTTTTATGGGTACGTTGTACACGATTTTTGTTGGAGTTCTCCATCCCGGTTTTTTGCAGGCGCTCATAGCCATAACCTATTCCATAGGGTTTATTTTTGTTGTTATTGGTCGCTCTGAATTATTTACCGAGCATACCACACTGGCAGCTATCCCGGTTTTGAACGGAAATGCATCCATTAAACAATTGCTCATTCTCTGGGGGCTTGTTTATTCAGGAAATTTGATAGGCGGCAGTTTTTTTAGTTTTATACTCGCCGTTCTCCCTATAAACATGGGAATAATATCACCGGAGGCATTAATCTACCTGGCTCATAAAATGTTGGATATTTCACCCAGGTTGATGCTTGGCAGTGGCATTTTGGCTGGTTGGTTGATGGGGCTCTTATCATGGCTGGTTACTTCATCGCAGGAAACCATGAGCCGAATATTTATTGTAACATTGGTAACTTCTGTCATCGGAATTGGATCATTGCATCACTCTGTGGTTGGTTCCATAGAAGTGTTGTCAGGTGTATTTATTGATTCCGATATCTCGTTTATGGATTTTCTGGGGTTTTTACTGTGGACAACCCTCGGGAACATTATCGGTGGCGTTGTATTTGTTGCATTGCTAAAATATAGTCATATCAACCCACGCAGACGATATTTCCAAGCAAATACGGGTAAAAAGCGGAAATTAAATGAATGAAAAAATTCAACGAATTTCAGTGTAGTCGGTTTCGTTATCATCATTATAAACACTTTCGGATTGATCTTTTTTCTTTGTACTTTTTCCAGTAAATCGCAGATTGAGATACTTGAAATAATCCATGTCTTCTTTTCCGAAACTAGATCCCAGAAGAAGCCCATAAGGTTTCAAAGGTTGAATGCTGTCAAAAATAACTTTTAGGATGGCCATAAGTGGAATGAACAAAACCATGCCTGCAATTCCCCACAGTGCAGCTCCAATAAACAATGATAATAGAGCAATAAAAGGGTTGAGACTTACCCGTGATCCCACGATTTTGGGTGTTAAAATGTTGCCTTCAATGGTTTGAATGGTTGTGTATAACAACACAACCGCTATGGGTCTCCATAACTCATCGTAATTGATGGTTGCATATAAAAATGGCAACAAGCCTCCAATGAAGGTTCCGATATAAGGGATGATGGTAAGCAGAGATGCAAAATAACCGAACAGAAACGGATATTCAAGGCCAATGGCCCATAAGCCCACCCCATTGAGGGTGCCAACAATGAAAATTATGAGAAAAAGGCCATAAAAATAATTTTGTGCTACCCGTTGTATGTTGTGGAGAATTTTTCCGGCTTTCTCTCTTGCATCCGCTTTCTTGAAGTGGAACAGAATAAACTTTTTAAATGAATTTCTGTAAAGAAGAAATAAAAATGTGTAAACCATAACCAATACAGAGTATGTAATAAAAGTGGTAGATGATGTAATGGTTTTACTTATGATTCCGGTTGATCGGATAATGCGTTCTGCACTGGTGCCAATGAGCTCATCGCTGCTCAATTTACCCGCAAATACATCTTCATTGATTACATTGATAACCCGGTTAAACAATCGTTCAAGATTTTGGGAAAAATCTTTGATGCTATCAAAAAGATTAAAAAACTGACGGGAGAAAAAGTATCCGATACCAAAGATTACAGTGAAAACCAGCAGAAACATGAGGATGATGGAAGCAATCTTAGGAAGGTTTAACTTCTTTTCAAAAAGGTTGCAGGCAGGATAAAATAAAAGGGAAAAAATAATGGCAAATGCAATGGGTATAAGAATACCGCTGGCAAAATACATTGTAGCAATAATAAATGTAATGATTATAACAATCCTGCTAATTTTAGTTAGGTTGTCTGAAATCATGTTCTTGTTTTTGTTATGCAGTTATGCAAAAGTAATACTTCGTTATTGATTCAACCGGGAAACATATAAAAAGTTATCTGTATTTTTTCAATTAAGATGTTGCATTGCAAAAACAAAACCGGAATGAACCTGTTTAAATAATAAAACGCTGACTAATTGAGCTTATGGAATGATACAGAGGAGCGTGGATAATATTCTACAACATTTACTGTCTTATTTCAGATAGCGTTGGTTGTAAGAATGTTTGTTGGCATAATATTTGGCACAACATTTATATTTCAGAGAAAGAGAATAATTGTTAGAAATTTATTTGTTTTTTAACAATATTTTATTATATTATAAGGATAGTAAGTATTAATTATATTTTTTAATTTAAAATTTAAAACTATGGGAGATTCAACCGGAAAAGCAATTTTAGGATTTTTAGTTGGTGCAGCAGCCGGAGCTGCGGTAGGAATACTTTTCGCACCTGATAAAGGTACAAAAACACGAAAACGTATTGCCCGCCAGGCGGATGATATTTCGTCGAACGTGATGGAAAGTGTTAATGAAAATATCGATGATTTGAAAAATTATGTCACTCAAATGGTTGATGATGTAAAAGACAAATACACCAAAATTGAGAAAGACGTAAAGGATAATTCAGAGAAAATCAAATCAAAAGCTAAAACAGCAGCAAGCTAAAAATTGTTGGCCGGGAATGAGCATCGGTGTTTGATACGAAGGAATTTAATTTAGATTCTACATCGCAATTGTTCATGCCCGGTATTTGTTTATTGTTTTTGCAAATGATGGATTTCTAAAAAAAATGAATGCTCTAACATCGTATAAACACGCGAACGAATTATAACAGATAGAACCAAATCATTTGTGAGCACAGGCATTCCGACGGTTTAGTACAAAAAATTGAACATAAAAAACGTTCACTAAAAGTTTATTCTAATGAAAAAAGGTCAGTTTACCGATTCGTTCAACGAAATTTATAATACCACAAAAGCATATGGCAAAACACAGCGGTTGCTTTTTAAATTAGACCTCGTTGAAAAGGTTTCGAGGACCGGTAGTATGTTTTTAAGCACAATCGTTGCAAGCCTACTGGCCGGTATACTACTCGTTTTGATAACGTTTGCATTTAGCTTTTGGTATGGTGAAACGTTTGGTAGCCTTTCAACCGGATTTTTAATTTCAGCCGGCTTTTACCTGATATTGTTTGTTGTATTTATCATTTTAAGAAAACCCATTATTGAAAATCAAGTTGTTAAAAAAGCAACAGATATATTTTTAGAAGAAGAATACTTAAATGATTCACGAGATGAGAAATAATTTAGGAAAAATCAGAACCCTGAATGAATTAAAACTGGTAAGAGAAAGACTACGTTACCAGGCGGTCATTCAAGAACAAAAACTCTCGGCAGATGTTAATGCGGTAAGATACAACATCGGAATGACAATCCGGGAAACTGTTTACCAGTTCGGTCAGAAGATACTTGTATCTTCAATTGTTAAGTTGTTGAAGAAAAAATAAACAACTGACTTTTTCATGGCTTGGCTACCAGTAATTTTCCATTAAATTACTGGTAGTTTTGTTATGAAGGGAAGGGTAAAAAGACGATGGGAAGAAAAAAAGGATATAAAACCATTCTTAAATTTATCAACCGGTTGTTGATTTGGATAATCATTATTCTAACTGTTATCCTTGTTGTTGTTGATGCAATATTATTGATACCCGCTGTTCAAAATAAAGTTGCAGGCATTGTGATAAACCAAATTGACAAGAAAGTTGAAAACAAAGTGGATCTTGAAAAGATACGGGTAACCCTTCCAAATATTGTTGTGATTAAAGGCCTTTTCATTGAAGATAAAGTACCGGGAGACACACTTCTGAACCTGCAGCGGGCAAAGGTTAACATTGATATGTTAAAGCTTTTACAAAACGAGGTGAGTCTAAATGCTGTGAAATTAACAGGTATTCGGGGAAATATCTGGAGAGCACCAAACGATTCAGTATTAAATATATCATACTTTATCAGTCAGCTATCAAATTCACAAAAAAACAAAAAGGTAAAAAAGAAAAATAGCGGATTGCAAATATCATTCGGAACGGTTGATTTGCAGGATATTCATTTTAACTATCTTGATTCGTTAAACCAGTTATTTTTGCGCACGGAAATCGGAAATTTCCAGACCGAGATTAACACGTTGGATTACAAAAATCTAAATTTTGATATACGAGATCTTCATTTTATGGATAGTCAAACCCAACTTGAAATTATTTCATCCGGTAGTGTTAAACCAAAAAAAAAGCAGGTACAATCAAAAAATATAACAGTCAATCTTGAGAAATCCTTACGAATGGAAAATGTAGCCTACACCATGAAGGATACCGCTAAAGGAATGGAAATGAATGTTTTAGCGGGAGATTGGGAATTAACATCTGTTACCTTTAATCTCGATGAGCAAAAGGTTGGATTTGAAAACATAAGGATTCTTCAATCACGTTTTTCAAATGTTCAACATGCATCTGCATTTACAGATACCACGAAGACTTCGGATATGGAACAAAAGAAAAACAACTGGAGTGTAAGAGGTGGAAGTATTTACATGGATGAGAATCTGGTAAAACTCTCAGACTACAATTATCCTGAAGCAAAAAACAAATTTGACTCTAAACATCTTCGTATTCAGCTCAATCAGGCTTCACTTGATGATGTTGTTTATTCACCAGACGAAATAAAAGGAAAAATTAAAACCCTCTCAGGAAATGAAGGAGAAAAGTTTTTTCTTAAAGAAGTTCGGGGCGAATTTGTATTAAACGAGAATCAACTGGAAGCATCTAATTTTTTGGTGGAAACATCAAGCAGCAAGATCATCCCAAAAGTTAAAGCTACATTTCCATCAAAAAATGATTTATTCAATTTAACCGATCGGGTAAATCTTCAAATCACATTTGATCCGTCCAGTGTTCATACTGATGACATATTTTATTTCATGAGTGATGAAATAACCGGATTACAGGATAGCATTCCGTTTAACAAATTTAATTTTTCCGCGGATATTTCAGGTCAATTGCCAAAGGTTGATATTAAAAATCTGGCAGTGAATACAGGAATCAATACCTCTCTGAAAATACATGGTCAGATAAATGGAGTACATCATTTGGAAACTGCAGGGATTCAATTGTTTATAGACACCATCACAACCGTAAGTGATGATTACGAAAAATTTGTTACAACATCTACGAATGATAGAAATTTTCGTTTACCAACGTTTATAGGCGGACAAGGTAAGGTTGAGGGCAATGTTACCTCTGCTTCTGCAGAGATTGAATTTATTGCAGATAGTGAGGCAGTTATCCGGCTGAATGGTGAATACAACCGTGATACTGTACTTAATGAACAAAAAATTCAAGGTAAAGTGAATATCCCGCAGTTAAACCTGGGGTATTTTTTAAATGACACTGCATATCAATACGTAACCATCAATGGGAAAGTCGAAACGGTATTATCGAAAGACAAACCACTCCAGGCATCAGGAGAGATTCAAATTCCTGATTTCGGTTACAGAAATTATGTTTATAATGATATTAACTTAAAAGGAATTTACAGACAGGACAGGCTGGATGCTGCACTCACAATACAAGATGAAAACTTAGATTTTAAGGCGGATATTGCAGGTGATTTTTCGGATACCATACCGTCATTGTTGGCCGAACTGGAACTTAAAAAAATGTATGCTCACCGGGTCAATCTTTCACAAAACAATATTCTAACCAAGGGTAAATTAAAGTTCGACATGAAGGGGACAAACCCTGACAACATCAATGGAAACATCAATATCACAGATGTGATTATTCTAAAAAATCAGCAAAGGTTTACAGTTGATACCTTTTTCGTAAAAGCAGTGAACAGTGAAGAAATAAGCAGTTACCAGATTTTTTCCCCGTTGTTAACCCTTGACTATCGCGGTTCAATGAGTGTAACCCGTTTGCCGGATGTACTTAAAGCTCATTTTAACCAGTATTTTGAAATGCCTGGCTCAACATTGAATACTGACTTTCAATCGGAAAATCACTATTTTGATTTAACAACGGAAATTTACAATGCTGATATTTTTACGGGGGTACTTGTTCCCGGGCTTAAAAGTTTCAAACCTGGTCGGCTGGACGTGCATTTTAATTCGGCTAAAAATCAACTACATGCAGATGTGAATTTTCCGTTTATTCTTTTTGGTAGCATGCAGGTTGACTCACTCAGGCTTTCGGTGGAATCCGATGCTGACCAATTGTATTATTTAACACGATTAAAAAAAGCGGGTACCAGTAAATTCTGGATTCAGGGATTTCACAATCATGGTCATATTGCTGATAATCTTATCTCAAACGAGTTTAAAATGATGGAAGGTGATAGCATCCGGTACCATGTAAACTCAACTCTTGAAAGTACATCGAAAAAATTGATTGGTAAACTTGTTCCTGACAGCCTGATTCTGGATTACCAAGCCTGGAAAGTCCCTGAAAATAACAAAATTGAATTTACAGATAACGGATTTAATTTCAGTCAGTTTCATATTTTTAACAACGGACAAAAAGCACTGGTTGAGTCAGACATGGAGAATGGAATTAAAAAAACCACATTGTCGTTCAATGCTTTTAATGCCAAAACGATAACCAACATTATAACTGCCGATAAAACCCTGGTTAACGGTCTGCTTCAGGGTGGTGTAACCGTTTGGTTTGATCCGGGACTGGGTTTTACATCTGATTTGAAGGTAAAAGAACTGGCCTTTTTCGAGGAGGCCATTGGAGATTTTAACTTGATGGCAAACAACGTGGTTGCAAATACATTTAATGTAGATATGTCACTATCCGGCAGAAATCAAATGGCTGTTAAAGGATCGTATGAAAGTGGGGCCAACCGGAATATCAATCTGAATGCAGATTTAACCAGCATCAACCTGGAAACTGTACAGCCTTTTTTATCAACATATGTGAAAAGGCTTAACGGTAACCTTGAGGGAAACATGGTTATTGATGGAAAAATCAATGATCCTTCCATTGATGGGGAATTAATACTTTCAGATGTAGAGGTCATTCCCACCTATTTAAATACATTGGTAACCATTCAGAATGGTAACATCGTGATTGCCGATGAGGAAATAGAAATCAATGATTTTCAGATACGAGATGCCAATGAAAATACGGCTTCGCTTTCGGGGAGTGTTGGTTTTAAGAATATTACAAACCCAAAGTTGGATATTGCATTTACTTCCAACAATTTTTTACTTCTGAATACCACCGCATCTTCCAGTGATGCACCTTATTATGGTAAAATTGTTGCAAACCTGAATGTACAGGCCAAAGGATATGCTACCTCTCCTCAACTGGATGTAAATGTTGAAGTACTGGATGGTACTGATTTAACCTATGTAGTAAAATCCCGGTCACCTGCATCCATTGAAAGGTCCGGACTGGTTGAATTTGCGCGGAAGGATACCGTTTCTGTTCAATTCAATGAATTTCAAAGTCAGCAGGATACGATGACCACCAACGTGCTACCCGGTATCGGGTTACAGGCAAATCTGGAATTAAATCCGGAGGCCACCATTCATATTCAGCTTGATCCCATATCTGAAGAGCAAATGACCCTCAATGGAAAATCAAACCTTAGTTTAAAAAAGAATATCAATGGCGAACTGTCTATGGTTGGCCGTTACGAAATTAACCAGGGCACATATGAACTAAAATTGTATGAATTTCTGCGAAGAGAATTTGAAATTAAGCAAGGCAGTTACATTGCCTGGAGTGGAGATATTGCAAATCCGCGTGTTGATTTGACTGCCATATACACTGTTGAAACATCCCCATCTGAATTGATTATTAATCAGACCGGTACAGCAAAAACAGGTACCAGCGAGGATCGAATGCTTCGCACAAAGCAACCTTTCTCAGTGAACCTGAGCATCACGGGAGAACTTTTATCTCCCGATCTTTCTTTTAAACTCGAGGCTCCTCCTGAACTTCAGGGAACCCAGGTAGCAGCCATTGTTCAAAACATCAATCAAGATGAGTCCCGACTGAATCAACAGGTTTTTTCCTTGCTGTTGCTGAAACGATTTATGAGTGAAGAAATGTTCGCGGGTGGTGATTTCAACCAACAATTAACCAGCTCAGCCAGGAAAGGATTAAATAACCTAATATCGGACCAGTTGACAAGGTTTGCCGAAACCTATATCCAGGGTTTTGATATTAACCTGGATATTGATTCTTACAATAACCTCCAGGAAACAGACAATAGTTTGTTAAGCAATACCCAGGTTCAGTTAAATGTGTCGAAAACCCTTTTTGATGAACGGTTGATTGTAAAAGTCGGAAGCAACGTTACACTGGAAGAATCACCCGAACAGCAGCAAGTGCCTAATAGCCAAAGAAGTATTATTGGTGATGTTTCCGTTGAATACAAGCTAACTCCTGCCGGCAACTGGCGTTTAAAAGGATTCAATAAAAGAGAATTTGAAGATGTTATTGATGGTGAAGTCACAAAAACAGGAGTATCTATCTTGTTTAGCAAAGACTTCTATCGTTTTTCAGATATTTTTAAAAATCGAAGTAACCGTAAAACTGGTGAGGAAAACGATGAAAAATAGTTGGAGCAGAGGTTATCGGGTTGTATGGGTATTGCTAATCATTTTTGCTTCATCCTGCGGCCCTTCTAAGTATCTTCAAGATGATGAATTGCTGTTTGATGATGTGGAAATAAATATGGAGTCCGATGCCGGGTTTATTCAAAAAAGATCATTGAAAAACAAATTGTCAAGAGCAGTGGAGCCAGCTCCAACGAATAAGACTCTGGGATTATTGAGGATCAGGCAATGGTTCTATTCAATTTATTCTGAAGATATTCCTGAAAAAGGGTTTAAAAACTGGGTTAAATACAGACTGGGCGAACCACCCCAAATCTATAAAAATGAATTTGCAGGCAGAAACCTTCGAAATTTTCAAAATTTACTATTTAATCATGGCTACTTCCTGAATGAAGTTGAAGCAAATGAAATGTTTGATAAAAAAAAGGTTACACTGGTATTTGATGTAAAAACCAATGAGGCATTTTTGATCGATACAATTGTTTTTCCGGATACAACGGGGTTAAGCATGAATAAGATAATTTACAACAATAAAAGCAAGTCTTCCTTAGAGCAAGGCGACCAGTACAGCATTGATAACCTTGAAAAAGAAACGAAACGCATCAACAGACTACTAAAAAACAATGGATATTACTATTTCAATCCTGATTATATCATATTTAAGATAGATACTGTTACCAGCAAGCATCAGGTAGATCTGTTTCTTGAATACACCAGCAATATGCCCGAAAGGGCAACAAAAATATGGAAACTGAGCAATACATACATCAATACTGCGCATAAACCGGGCAGTACTGTTTCCGAACAATCGGATACGTTGCTTTATAAAAAGTATCATATTGTTTACGAAAACCGATATATTAAACCCGAACCACTTGTTCAATCAGTACTATTAGAACCTGGTGAGGTTTATAAAATTTCAGATCATGAATCAACATTAAACAAACTCACGGGATTGGGAGTGTTCCGCTTTGTAAATACAGAATTTTCAGCAGTGGAGAATGTTGACAGCTCTGTTTTGAAAACCTCGGTAAATTTAACCCGACAGGTTCCAAGATCTATTCAGGTTGAATTACAGGCGGTTACCAAATCAAACGATTATACCGGGCCTAACCTGAATGCGAGTTATCGTGACAGAAACCTTCTTAATGGAGCCGAGTCTTTTGAGGTGCGGGCAAATGCCGGATTTGAAACCCAGTTCAGCAATACAACCGGCGGACTTAATTCATATAAATTTGGCGTTGAAACTGATCTTACAATACCCCGGTTTATCGTACCTTTTATTGATGCAAATCAGTTATTGGCTAAAAGATACATTCCTAAATCATCCTTTAACACCGATATTTCACTTACCCGAAGAATCAACTATTTCCGAATGAATTCGGCGCGGTTGTCATGGGGGTACATCTGGCAGGAAACGATAAACAAAAAACACAGTGTTTATCCGTTCAATCTGAATTACATTAACATCACAGAAAGAACAGCTATATTTGATTCACTTCTTACGGACAGGCCATTACTGGAACAAAGTTTTCGCGAGCAATTTATCCTAAGTCTTATGTATTCCTACCAGCGTAATGTCGGACAAACGACCCCGGGTAACTTTAGCAGTTACTTTCATGTAAATACCGAGATTGCCGGTAATAGCATCAGTTTATTTAACAGGGTGGTACATGATGATGAAAAGAATGACTTTTTCGGGACACCGTATTCGCAGTTTGCAAAAGCACAAACAGACCTCCGGTTGTACTACCACATGCGTAATTCGAGTATTGCGAACAGATGGATTTTAGGAATAGGGATACCATACGGTAATAGTCAAACCCTGCCGTATAATCGTCAGTTTTTTATTGGAGGAACCAGCAGTATCAGAGCTTTCAGGAGCAGATCCATAGGGCCGGGAACTTATGAACCGGATGCAACAAATGTGTATTCATTTGAACAAAGCGGTGACCTGAAATTTGAAGCCAACCTTGAATACAGATTTAAAATATACAGGTTTTTAAAAGGTGCATTCTTTTACGATGTTGGAAATATCTGGTTGCTGAACGATGATGAGGATAAACCGGGCGGGCAGTTTGCATTGAACGATTTTTTCCGGGAACTGGCCATGGGAACTGGTTTTGGCTTACGCGTTGATGCGAATTTCCTTGTATTTCGTCTCGATATTGGCGTTCCTTTGAGAGAACCCTATAAACCATTGGATGAACGGTGGGTGTTCAATGACATAAGTTTTAACGACCTTGTTTTAAACATTGCTATTGGCTATCCGTTTTAAATTAAAATAAACAAAGCCATTTTGTCTTTTATTTCACCAATACTTTACTGATAAATGCCTGAACTTAGATTTGTTATATCCTTTTAATTTCTATTATATTTTCAAGACTCAGTAATGGAGTAGAAAAAGATCGATAATGTTTCTTTTCTGTAAAACTGTACATATTCCTGAAAAATTTTCATGAATTTTTTTCTTATTCTTAATTCTTTTCATGACTAAATAGCAACACTGTGCAATTTTTTCAACAGTTTTAAATTCAATCAAATTCGTTTTATTTTTCATAAGATGCTACATGTCATTTAATTATGGTATACTCAGTTCTTACCAGGTAAACTCATGGAACAGATTTAGCGGATACTTACTTTAAATGAATTAAAAATTTAAAAAAGTCATGAGGAAAATGAGAATTTTATCAACATCATTAATGATCGCTGCACTTATTGGTTTTTCTGGATGCTCAACAACGGAAAAATTTTCGTATGATACATGGAACAAGGACAAAAGTAAACCAATGACAACGGACGAGTTTACCAACGTATTTAAAACGTACTATGTATCCGATTGGAAGATTAACGAAACGCCTACAGATATTAAATACGACAACAGCGATTTTTATGAAGCTGGTTTTGCCTTTTGGGATGAAAATGATGATGGTGTGATTGATCGGGACGAATGGAAATCAATCAATAGTTTTTTCTTCCAAAAGTATGAATTTGAGGATTTCGAAAAAATCGATGATAACGAGAACGGAGAATTAAGCTTAACGGAATACAGAGAAGAAATTGAAGACAACGGCCTTTTTGCCAGTTGGGATGTCAATGATGATAATGTTGTGAATGAAGATGAACTGGCGCAAGGTGTTTTTCATTCATATGACTTTGATGATAGCGGGTTTCTTGAAAAAGGTGAGTTTAATACTTTCGCAAGTGATTATGCAGAAAGATAAACAATCGTTCTTCGCAAAATAACAAATAATCTTCGCATAAAATTGCCACCCAACACAGTTCCGCAATCGGATGATGAAATACATGAGAACGTTGTGAATCAGCTAAATAAAAATGAGTTCGTTGATACCCGGGACGTTAGTATTAAAGTAGAAAACAGCACGGTGATATTTGAAGGAAATGTGAAATCATTGAAAAACAAACATCTGCTGACAGATATAGCCTATTCATCAACAGGTGTTGTGGATGTAATCAACAATACTTATGTACATCCGGCTAAAGAACTTAGTGATGAGGATATTGCAGGAAGTATCCGCATAAAACTGGAAGAACGTTCATTAATTGACAATGACCAGTTTATTGTTGAGGTGGAAGACAGCGTGGTTCACCTTAGAGGCAATGCTCCGAGTTGGAGAGTTAAAGAAGATGTTCATGAAATTGCATTAAATACCAGAAGTGTTACGGACGTTATAGATGATATTGAAATTGATCAATTACCAACAGATGACGAATACCGGGAATAACGCAATTTTTCAAAGTTTAAGGTTCGGTTTTAATGTTCCTTGTTCATGGTTTGTTGCAATGAAAATGAAAAATCAACAATATATTTTTCTCATAAATTTTACTTTATGCTTTCTCGTCACTGTAAGATAAAATCGTTTGATAATCTTCAATAATCATAACTCAATTTTACGATCACTTTCCAAAAACCATTTTTAATCCGGCGATCAGCATTAAAACACCAAATATTCGTTTAAGGGTTCTTGCCGGGAGGTCAACACTGAATTTGGATCCGAAATAGGTGCCAATGACAAAGGCAGCAATGATGATAAATGCGAATTTAAAATTTACAAACCCCTTTTTATGGTAGTTGAATACACCAACTGCCATAACCGGAAACATTAGTACAGCCAGGCTGGTACCTTGCGCCTGGTGTTGTGTAAATCCAAAGATAAAAACAAGGGCAGGAACAAGAATAATTCCCCCGCCAACGCCCAGCCCACCGGCAATCAAACCCGCTGCAATGCCAACAACAATAAGAAGTATAATATCATAAAACTGCATGCTCCTGTCTTTTATTTATATTTCTAAGAGATATCATCTTAATTTCTGATGCCACCACTTTTTGTATCACTTTCAACTTCTGTTTCATGTTTGATTTTCTTCACACTTTTGCCCTTTTTAAAATTATAGGCATATACAAACTGAACAAAATACCGCACGTCAAAATTGTTACTTGTCTGCGAATATAATACCGGAGTTTCTGTAATTGCTTTATTATAAGTATAATTCTTTAACCCCGGGAAAACCCAGTTAACTGAAAAAATATGGTTATTTAGTTTATAATTACCACCAATGCCATAAACAGGATACGAATATGTTTTGCTTTGTGCATCAAACCGAACCCCCTGATACATTAAAAAACCATAAAATGTTAGTTTATCTTTGATTGGTTGTCCGAAAATGAAACCGGTTAGGTTATACGAAAAGTAATCCCGGGCGTCAATGGTTGAGTAAGCATTGCTGTATTCGTTGTAATGTCCCTGGAAAATTTTCCCATCAAGCTTGACAAACCATAACATTGAATTTAACCCGATTCCCTGTTCATAACCTGTAAGAATGTTTTCAGGTGATGTTTTGATAACCGGATTACCTGTGTTGGGTAAATCAATTAGTCTGTTGATGGTTCCGATTTTTTGTGTTATGAAATTATGATACAGGTAAGGAGAAATAAAATTCTTTTTAAAACTGATGGAATAGGTTAATTGAAGTTTATCTCTGAGTTCAGGTTCGAGGTATGGGTTACCCGAGGATATAAACTGGTAATTATTAAGTTTTTCAAAGGGATTTAACTGGTAAATTCCGGGACGATTGATCCTGCGGTTGTAAGTAAATTTTATATTTTGATTTCCGCTGATTTTATACTGAATGTTGGTTGAGGGTAGAAAAGTAAAATAGCTGGAAGGTGTTGAATCATTAATCATGATATCACTGTGTTCTTCCCTTACCGTTGCCATGAGGCCAAACTTTTTTACATTCCACATCCAGCTTACATAAACGGCATTTCTCATTTCATTGTAATTGAAGGTATTGCTTAGCGTAATATCGCTGTTATCGGTATCGAAAAGCATCTTTTGAAAATAGAACTGGTATCCGGTTTCAAGTCGCGTTGAGACTCCCAGTGGATGCACATAATCGATTTTCGATTTAGCATAATTTCTGCTGTTTGCAATAAGTTCAAGGTATGATAATGACTCTGTATCATCCGGATTACCGACCGGATACAAACTTGACGAAAATGAGTTTTTATCCTCAGAATTGAACCAGTAAACATTTGATTCAAATGTAAATTCCTGAATGGGTTTTTTAAATTCCTTTTTAAAATATATTGACGCGTTTGATTCGCCGCTTTTGGTATTATTGGTATTGCTAAACTCCTGATGGTTTGCCAAAACATCGTTCACATAAATCCAGCCAATATTATCAAGATCCGTAATCATCTTGTTTGGCTTGTAACTGTAATTAAAGCTAAGGTTATGTTTATCATTGATATAGTAATCGAAGCCCGTGTTTATCGCGCTGGATGCAATCTGAAAGTCACCCATTCCCTGGTTTTTAATCAATGAATCAAGAAGGGGGCTACCCCTGAAATGATATTGACTGGTGGAGTTATTTGCAAGTTTTTGTTGAAATGAATATCCTGAAAGATAGAAGGTAACTTTCTCACGGCCGTAATCAATTCCTGCATTGCCAAAAGCAAACGTTCGGTTGAACGGTTTCACCACCAGAGCCAGGTTTCCACTAATACCCATTCGGGCGGATGGATTTAAAATGACGTTTATTACACCATCAATAGCACCATCATATTTACCGGAGGGGTTATGAATTATCTCCACTGATTTGATGTCTTCCGGTGTAAGACGGGCCAGAAATTCTTTATTACGCTCTTTTCCATCTACCTGTATAATAAAATTACTGCTACCGTTAAGTGTAATATTGTTGTTGAAATCAACCTGCACAGAAGGTAATTTGCGCAGTACCTCATAACCATTTGTTGAGGTTTCAGAGATTTCCGGGGGAATGGAATAAACCGTCCGATCCACCAGTTCCTTTCCGCGGATATAATCGGCTGTAACCGTGGCTTCTTCAATGTCTATGGGTACTTCAGTCAAATAAATCGTGTCAGCAAGGGTTGTTTCTGCCCTGTTTTCAACTTCCACATTGACCGAGCTTTCCCTGTAACCGAGGTAACTGGAGACAATGATATATGACCCGGGTTTGACATCAGTAAAACTGTAGATTCCTTCGGAATACGTTATTACCCCGGCTATATATCCTGAATCGGGAAGTGTTTTCAGCACAACCGATCCATATTCCACCGGTGTTTTATCTTCTGAAAACAGTACATATCCTTGAATGTTTTGCGAAACAGAGAATTGCACAAAGGAAAAAATAAGTAAAAAGTGTAAGATTATTTTTTTCATACCTGCGCGGACCGTCATTCGACTGCTGTAGTTTCGCTGGTAACCAGAGATTCAACAGGCATGGACATATTCTGCC
The DNA here is from genome assembly GCA_964486145.1 of uncultured Bacteroidales bacterium. Taxonomy (GTDB): domain Bacteria; phylum Bacteroidota; class Bacteroidia; order Bacteroidales; family JAAAOM01; genus CAZAMT01. The sequence continues at coordinate 11,330 of CAZAMT010000009.1, read as the reverse complement.
CCGGGGCTTTTATATCCATAGTTCCGGACATCTGCATTTTCGATGAACCGCTAATTATCCATCCGGTAACGGGATCAATCTCTATGGTGGATTTACCCAGGCCTCTTAGTTTATTGGTTATTTCTGCACCGTTCATCATCATCGGTTCGGTGGATGCTGGCTCAACAATTACATCACCTTCAATGACGGCACTTTTCTTCGATAAATCTTGAAGTTCGTAGGTGCTGTTGATAGTCATTCCAACACCTCCATTTCTGCTCACAAAAGAAGATTCCCATGTTGTCCCTTTTTTCACTTCTTTGTTGGGTAAATAGGCTGTAACACCTTCAATCATGCCTGTTAATGCATCTTTAGCCACCATTATTTCTAACTGAGGTTTGGCTATCGCTGCCTGGCCTTTCAGCGAATCAGTTCCCGCCAGGATATTTTTTTCAATAATCTGGTGGTTCATAATATCCTGAACATGCCCGGAATAGTCCATTCTTACAACCAGGGTGCTGTTGCTCAGTCTGTTCAGGATACAATTTGTGACATCCACCGGATTTTCAGAGGTTATATCACCTTTTTCTGCAGAGCTCAGTTCCATGGGTGGCATGCTTATGACCGTTTTAATTGTATCGAATTTTAATTCGGCAATAAAGAAGTCAGGTTTCGGGTCCAGCATTTTGATTGAAAAAAAGGAAACACTTTTGGTCTCTGTTTTTCTTTCAGTTCCCTGCATTATTATGGTTTGATCCTGCACAGTTGAAGATTTTACTCTATAGGTTTTTCCTTCTTTAAGATTATATTTCAGTTCTGTTGATTGAGAAAACAGGATACTACTGCATAGGAGAAGAAAAATAACGGATGTAAGGATTTTCATTGTTTATCAATTTTAAATTGGATAAAAATTTATGTGTATAACGTGATGCAAGTTACGATAAATTTCAAAATACTTCATATTTTTGTAACGGTTCAACAAAAATAGTTATGCTCCGCCAAAAAAACATACTGCACAAGGAAAAAGTGATTTATTTATTTTTTAGTTTTTTATTATATGGTTGTTGGCCATGTGATACAATAATGATTGAAAATGGCGCATTGCCAGATTCAGCTTTAAAATATGTTCCTTATGTTAATGGTGAAACATATAAATTCAAACACTCAAACGGGCTTGAAATTAATTATAAAACAACCAGAGAAACACATGAAGAATGGACTGGATGTGCTGAGTGCTGTGAATATGAGTATCATTATGAGGTTAATTCTACGATATTAATTCCTGATTATCCAATTTTTAACTTTCAATTTCAAATCGACAATCAGGATACTTTAAACTATCATTGTTACGCGTCAGTTGGAAAATATGGCTTTCATATCCCAACCAACAATGAGTTTGATATAGATTATTACGAAAAGGTTGATTCGGTTAAAATTAATTCTGTATATTATTATCAGGTTTTTAAAATAAAGTCACACTATGAAAATTACTACTCGCAAGATTCAATTTATGTGGATAGTTTGTATTATAATTATTTGAATGGAATTATTAAAATAGTAATGTCAAATGAAGAGAGCTTTACATTATATGAATAAAGGAATTATACTCTTATTTTTTTTATTCCTTATTGGGTGCGTAAAAGAAGAAACAATCTATTTTGATTCAGAAAACAAAGATTGGATAACAGGTTATGAGATTAAAGATAATTTCATTATGAAAGATAATAATGGCATATCACATAGTTTTTCTATGACAGATAACAGTTATTATTTTAATGAATCGGAAGGGGGATATTTTTTTGTAACAACTCATAAAGAGAGTACGGAATATCATTATCAGAATTTTACTTCAAATTATGGGACACAATTTTCATTGTCTTTGACAGCCGGTTTTGAACCTTTTGGTGATGATATTTATATAAAACTGGATAATGTTGGATTCGCCTATGATTTTAAATATCAAACTATTTCTCGCATTGATAGCCCCTTTGGCTATTTATCAAGAACAATGACAGATAAAGGATACGAAAACAATGTAACGATTAATTCAACAGTTGAAATTATTGATTCTTATGTTGTAAATGATTTACAGTACTCAGAAGTATTACATTTGACTTTTAAAGATTTCGTTGAACAATGGGAAGTTTTTACCGTAAAGGAGATATTTATAGCTAAGAAATACGGATTGATAAAATATATTTTAAACAACGATTTAATATTTGAACGAAAATAGCCGAAGCATAACAGGTAAACAAGCCCTTTACGGGATTGAGAGTAAACCATACTTTCGTATACATTTGCCTCACATAGATAAAGGGTTATATATTTTGAGAATAAGTAATGATAATAATACTATTGATTAAAAGATAATTAAGCAGTAAATGTACTACCCCGATAAACATGCTAAGCAATTAAAAATCTTACAAAATGGAAACATCAATGAAGTATTCTGTAACTTTGAGTTTTGAAGAAATCAAGTTACCGCCATTTCAAGAAATTTTAGTTTTAGGTAAAAATTCGCCACACGGCAAAATTGGAATTTCAAAATCGTTTGAATTATTAGTTCCGAATGGATTTGAAATTATTGAAATTGAAGACGAAAAAGTTGAAGCACTTTTTATCAACAAACGTATTCTTGCTAAAATGCCAAAAGAAAAAATAATTAAAATACTAAAAGAAAAAGTATTTCAATTTGTTTCGGAAGGTGAAATTCTCAAAGTTGATTTTAAAGTTACAATTTCATACAGCACTATTGAGCAAGAATAAGATTATGAAAATAGAACATTTAATACGTTATGATTTTCATACAATAAACCCGTTTTCAGGTAGAAATGTCGGAAAAAAGGAAGTTTTAAAATATTCTGCATTAGTTGTTCAAGATGATGAACAATTTTATGGAGTATTAACGTCAAACGACCTTGTTGAAAAACCTTATGCTCTTGTTGTAGATTGTCTAACAGAAAAACCAATAATTAATTGTGATTGTAGCGTTTACAAAGCATTAGATTTGATGAATAAAAGAAAAACTGATGTTCTGATAGTTAATTGTGAAAAAAATAAATTTAAAGGTTTATTGTTCAAAAATGACGTTGTAAAATTTATAAATGACTATAATTCAGAATTGGAAATAAAAATTAAACAAAGGACAGAGCAATTAGGCGCTTTAAATCAAAATTTGGAAAATCTTGTAGAAAATCGAACAAAAGAATTAAGAACTGCTAATGCGGATAAAGACAAATTTTTACAAATTTTAGCACACGATTTGAAAAATCCATTTAATTCATTATTAGGTTTTTCGGATTTACTTATTAAAAATTTGCAAAAATACGACATACAAAAAATTGAAAATCAAATTAAAATAATTTATAAAACAACGCATCAAACTTATGAATTATTGGAACAAATATTATTGTGGGCAAAATCACAATCGGGAAAATTGACATTAGAACTACAAGAAATTGAATTTTTAAGCGAGAGTAACAAAATTATTCATCTACTTGAAAACCAAGCAAGCGAAAAAAGCATAAAACTAAATTCTTTTGAAACCGAAAAAATTATTTTAACAGCAGATTTGAATATATTTAAAACGGTTTTGAGAAATTTAGTATTAAATGCAATAAAATTTACAAATCAAAATGGACAAATAAATATCTATGCGGAGAAAAATCATTCAAATATGATTATTACAGTATCAGACAACGGAATAGGAATTGACAAAAACGTAACACCAAGACTTTGGGAATTTAGCGATAATTATTCAACAACAGGAACAAATAACGAAAAAGGAACAGGTTTTGGATTAATACTTTGCAAAGAGTTGATTGAAAAACACGGCGGGAAAATTTGGGTTGAAAGCGAAGTTGGAAAAGGAAGTGATTTTAAATTCACATTACCAATAAAAGGTTGAAAACAATTGTAAAATATAAAAATAACTGCTTGTAACGCGCGTTAGGATAATTGGTGAAAGATCCAAAAGCTATGAAATCAGATACAATTTATACTTTTCTCGGACTTATTTTTCTTGTTTCATCATGTGCTATTCCGAAATATACACATGTTTATAATTCTTCTAAATACCTTGACTTAAGATATGGTACCTGGTTAGTTAATTACGCTTCAGGGAATGTTCCGGATTATGTAAAGATGGGTGTTGAAGATAAAGTAATAGCAGGATTTAAGGAAATGGGAGTAGATACTATATTTAGTTTAAGGGAATTAATCCTTGACTATATTACACCTGAGCAGTTTACAAATACTTTGTCACAGGAAACGTTAAGTTTGTTACATCAAACCACTGATTTTTCATACATCATATCAGTAGAAACACTAAAGATTAAGGATGAACTTTCCGGTTTAATGCTGTCTGCCCCTGTTAAGGAAAGCCAAAATGTTTCAGAGGTTGTTATTAAAGTTTATGATATTAAAAGTAAACAAATGATTTATCATCATAGGATTATCGGAAAAGTTACAATGGATGAGGAATATCCTGATTATTCATTTGCAAAATCGGCAAATGGATTAGTCAATGGTGCAGTGAAACAAGCATTAAAGAAAATTAAAAAAAATTCATTAAAAAGTAATTAGCCTTATTAACTATCGCTGGATTTTTTACAGCCTATTCAGATTTTTATAGCGGTAGTACAAATTCAAAAATCTGTGCTGAGCGAAAAATAGAATACATGTGGTAAAATTGTCCGGTTTTCAATACCCCAGGCCCAGTCAAAGCGCATGAAATAGCCAAGTAACTGAGTTCTTACTCCAACACCATAACCTGCTACCACCGGTTCACGATTGGCATCAATGATGATTTTTAACGAATTATATTCATATTCTTTATTATCGTAAGCGTTTTCGCCTGCATATGGATGCAATCCTTTCCACGCGCTACCTATATCAAAAAATCCAACCACCTGGAAATTTTCAAGAAAACTACTGCTCATCGGGTGGTTCACAAAGTACTTAATGATTGGCCAACGTATTTCACTATTGATGAGGGCAAAGTTGTTACCATTTCGTATATTTTGAGAAAACCCTCTCATATTTGTGGCTACTGCCTGGTAAACATAATTCTGTTCATAGTCGATGGGGATTTCACTAAACGGTATAAACGTCGGTGTGCGGCTCGATAGATTCGTCCAGTTGTCAACACCGCCCAGGTAATAAATCAACCTTGAACTACCAAATGTTGTTGATGCCGCAAAACGGTTCGCCCAAATCAGGTTACGGTGAATGCGCAGGTAATGTCTGAAATCCCCGCCAAGAACAAACAGGTCATCCTTAACCAGGTTAACCTGTTTATAGGCTTCTGCAAACACTTTGTAACGTGTACCACTCCATAGGTTTTTTCCGAGGCTGCGGGTATTATCAAAAATGTATTCTCCTTTCACTCCAACCCACAACTTGTGTTCATTGGCCCGGTCAAGGTTTCTTATTTGATAGGGATTCGCGAGATATGCTGTACGATCATGACGCAGGGTGAGGGTTCCTTTGATCGCGTCTACCTGGCTGAAAGGCCACCGCAATACGCCCATTAATTCATGGGTATGGATCTTTACCCTGAGTGGATTATCTGACTCATCCTGTATGACATTTTTAAATGCCTGCCGGTGAAAAATGAGTTGTTTATTCAGCCGGTTTTTCAGGTTTTCAAAACTTAGAAGATACTCGTTGGCATCAAAATCGCCTGAGAACCGATATCCACCTGTAATTTTATAATTCTCAAATAAATCGTTTGTTCCAAGCTTAAATAACAGGTTAAAACCCGGATTAAAGTAAAATGCCCCTCCGGTAAATGCCTGGTAGCTTTCATTTAAGAAGTTGAAATCTACCTGGTTTACAAGAAAGTTTGTATAAAATGCTGTTTGATAAATCCGTGGCCGCTTGGTTTCTTCATTTAGAGCAGTATCGATTGCCAGGCTAATATTGTCGCGTTTGAATTTGTCATTGTAAAAATTAAGTTTTTCTCGCTCAAACACGTAATTGTTTACATCAATTTCATACTCATCAAGTTCAACCGTATCCTTTTGATTTACTACAATCTGATTATCTTCCACATCTTTTAATGCTATGGTCTGCTTTTGCAAACGGTTCAGGCTGTCTTCCTCCGCCAGTTTGTCTATCTTGTTTTTTTTGTATTCAGTAACAATAATTTCTTCTTCCGAAACCTTTTCATTGGTATTTATTTCATACTGATAAAGATGATGCCGCCCATCTTTATAAAAAATTTCAGCCACTTTGCCTGCTGCAGCATTGTAATCGTGTTCGAGGATGTTTCGCGAATAGTTGGTCAATGGGTAGCTTTGAGTAAAATAACGATAGTGCGTGGTTGTATCGATGAAACTAATTGTGGAATCAAATTTTGAGTAGTACCGGTTTTTTATTCCGTTGGCATCGCCGAGGTGGACAAACTCATTGCTATTATATTCCATGGGTTGGTAATTGTTTGAATACGGCTTATCTTTCACCCGCATCAACACGTTCGACCCTGATTTATAATCATAAATAAATAAATCGTGGGTATTAGCCCTCAAATCCGTGGAGTTTTCAAAGTGAATGGTATCACCCAGCCGATTTGAACTAAATATGATTTGTTCGGAGTTATTAATAAATCTGGGTTGAAAATCATCAGCCTTGTCATTGGTAATTTGCTCATTGGTTGCAGAGGCAATGGTATGCACGTAGATGTCGGATTGCCCGTCTTTAACGGCAGAAAAAACGTACTTTAATCCGTCATGTGAAAAGTTAAAATCAAGGATTTTGTCATAATACAACAGGTTTCGTTGTTCGAGTTCATCGTTGTAAGGGGTGTAATAATAGAGATCGAGACCTCCTTTTTCTTCCGTAATAAAACTCAGGATTCTTCCCGAGGGGTGCCATGCAAGTACGGGATACGAATAATCGGTAATTTGTTCAAGTTTATGTCCGCGCTTGAATATTCGTTTGAATTTACCTGTATTGGTATTGAATAGCCAAATTTTATATTTACCATCGTTATTGGTAACATAAGCAATGTAAGTTCCGGTAGGGCTTACCTCAATATTGTAATATACACGGTATTTTCGTGGTTTCTTTAACATTCTGCCGTTTTCAGGCATTGCAGGAAGTTCTTCTTCTTCGGAAAACTCATTGATGTAGTAACCCAGCCATTCATAAGACAGATCTTTGATTGAAAGTCCCAACACATACAAAAATCCATAATTTGTATTTTTATTGATTCGGGTTAGGTAAATGATATTGGGGATAACCGATTCCCCGTATGTTTTGGCGATATATCGCCAGAAGGAATGGCCTGCGTATACAGCATCTTCTCCGGTCAGGCGGCTGAATTTTTCATATTTCTCACTTAAAATACCATCTTTAACCCGGTTTTCAATCTCAATATCCCAGTTATTCGAAACATATGAAATTAAGCCTTTGGTGTACCAGTCGGGCAAAGAGATAAGTGTGGAATTGGTGATGTTTTCTCTAATGGCACTGCCAAAAAGCATTTCATTTAAAACCACCTTAGTGATAGCTGATGCAATTTGTTCGTCAAATTCTTCATAATCGCCCTCAAAATACAGAAAAACTTTGTTCTTGTTTATTTGTGTCACACCTCCAACGTTATAATCTTCTTTTCCGGTAATGAGCCCGATATTGCTTTGCCGAAAATCAGTAAGTTTGTTATACACAAGAAAAATAATTCGTTGATCGAGGGTATAATCAAAAAAACTTTCAATTCGTAAAAGTTCTTTATCTGCTGCCTCTGCTGTATATTCAGCCAATTCACGTCCATCCTGGTTAAAATATGTATCAAATCGCTCAAATCGCAGGTACTGCCAGTAAAAATCGTTGAATTGTACACGGTTTTTCCCGAAGGTCATCTGGTGACCATTATAAAACTGCCCTTCTACCGGAACTGATAGCAATGCCAGGGTATAAATGATTGCACTAAATTTAAAATATATCTCCCTCACTGTTTTAATTTTCTACTGATAAAAATATACAATCCGTATCAAAAAAAACCACAATTGATTCGAGAATGTTCATATTTTAACAATAAATATGCTGTTTAACATTTGTGCATCCACAATTAAAAATTTATACTTTTGTTTTGTGTCAATGTAAACAAGACACGGGTTGTTACGTAAAGAATAATAAAAATTTCCTGTTATGAATAAAAACTTAGTAATTCTTTTTTTATTGTTTGTGGCGATTTCTGCACGCGCTCAACAAGTTGGGCCGAATATTTCATTTGATAAACTCGAGCATGATTTTGGTCAAATAATGGAAAATAAAGGTGTTGTGAGATATACCTTTGAGTTTGCAAACACAGGCAACAAGCCATTGATTTTAAATAACGTCAGGGCATCGTGTGGATGTACAACACCGGGTTATTCAAGAGAGCCGGTTTTACCGGGTGCAAGAGGAAATGTTCAGGTGGCATTTAATCCAAAGGGACGCTCAGGACCTTTCAACAAACACATAACCATCACTTCCAATGCAAATGATCCAACCGTCATCTTGCGAATTAAAGGAAGTATTACGGAAGGAGAAAAAACCATTGAAGAGATTTACCGCTATAAAATGGGTGATATACGGTTGATACGAAGAAATGTGTATATCCCAAAAATCGGCCCTGAAGAAACAAAATCCGCCGCAGTAGACATTATCAATGTTTCAGACAAACCGGTTCAGGTGAAGTTCAACAATGTTCCTTCCTATATTACTATGGAAACTGTTCCAGCCTTGTTACAACCCGGGGATAAAGGGGTTTTAAAAGCAACATTTAATGCTTCCGGTGTTAATGACTGGGGAAGTGTAAACAAATGGATTCTTTTTTCAACCGATGGTCAAAATTTTAACAACCGCATGGTGGTTTCGGCAAATATTCAGGAAGATTTTTCAAAACTGTCTCCGCAAGAACTGGCCAATGCTCCTAAAGCTGCTTTTGATGAAACACGGTTTGAATTTGGAAGCATAAACCAGGGGGATGTAGTGGAGCATGATTTCATTCTTGAAAATCAGGGAAAAAGTAACCTGATTATACGAAAAGTAACAGCATCCTGTGGATGCACCGCGGTGCAGCCTTCCAAAAATTTAATTCAACCGGGTGAAAAGGTGCCTATAAAAGTAAAATTTAATTCCAGAGGGAAATCAGGTCAGCAAAACAAAACGGTAACTGTCATAACAAACGATCCGAAAAGTTTCAAATCCATCCTTTGGATTAAAGGCAAAGTTGAAAGATTAAGCTCAAATAAATAATTTATTTGCAATTGACAATCTGATGCTTCTCTATTCAATTCTTTTATCATTACCTTTGCTTTTTGTCAGAATGAATGTATGGAGAAAGAAAATCAATTTGATAGTGCAATAAATGTCAGCAATGGTGTTTCCCAGCCACCAAGTGTTAACAAAGATGCTGTTTCGCGTTTCAAAAAAAACAGGCGAAAAAAAATATCAGCAGACGACTATGTTTCCGGAATTCTGGATAGTAACCGCACCATTTTAAGTCAGGCTATTACACTGATTGAAAGCTCTTTGCCTGAACATTACAAAACTGCACAAACGATAATTGAAAAGTGTCTGCCTTACGCGGGAAAATCCATTCGCATAGGAATAACGGGTGTACCGGGAGTTGGAAAAAGCACGTTCATTGAATCGTTGGGTAAAATGATTACGGCGGGCGAAAAAAAACTGGCCGTACTGGCAATTGATCCCAGCAGTGAGCGATCCAAAGGCAGCATTCTGGGCGATAAAACACGAATGGAAGAGCTATCGCTTGACAAAAATGCATTTATACGTCCCTCTCCATCGGCGGGATCATTGGGAGGTGTTGCACGGAAAACAAGGGAAACCATTGTTATTTGTGAGGCAGCAGGGTTTGATACAATTTTTGTAGAAACTGTTGGGGTAGGTCAGTCTGAAACAGCCGTGCATTCTATGGTTGATTTTTTTCTTTTGCTTATGCTTGCCGGGGCCGGCGATGAGTTGCAGGGAATAAAGCGTGGCATTATGGAAATGGCTGATGCCATTGCTATTACAAAAGCCGATGGTACCAACATGGAACGAGCTGAACTTGCGAAAGCGGAATATCAGAATGCATTGCACCTTTTTCCTATGCCACCTTCAAAATGGCTGCCGAAAGTGGTAACTTGTTCGGCTGTTAACAATAACGGGCTGGATGAAATATGGGACATCGTAAATTCTTACTGCAAAGTCACTTCTACCAACGGTTTTTTTGATTATAAACGTCATCAACAGGCGAAATACTGGATGCACCAAACAATTAATAATCAACTAAAAGAAAGGTTTTATCACAATCCGGAAATTGAAAAGCAGGTAGACAAATTTGAAAGTGATGTGTTGAATGACAAAATCAGCTCATTTGTTGCTGCTAAACGATTGCTGGAAATTTACTTTCAAAATCAGGGTAAGAACGAAAATATCGATTGAATAAACATTTTATATAAACCAGGGTTTTCCTGTTAGCTGAAATTTGATAATAACTTATAATTATATTCATGAAAAAAATAATCGTTACAGTATTCGCAGTTACTTTTTCCATTGTTGCTTCTGCCCAGCATTCACAAGGATCATTTATGGTTGAAGGTGGGATTAACTTTTTGCAGTCAAATACTGAAAATATAGATGGGTCAATTACCGAGAAAGGCCCTAAAGAAACATCGTTTACCTTTTCTCCGGCATTGGGTTATTTCATTACAAGCAATCTTTCTGCCGGCATTGTATTTTCTTATTCATCTGATAAAACAGAAGACATCAACGATGAATTTACATTACAGGATGGAAGTACATTACCATACAGCGAAGAGTTATCTTCATCATCTATTGCCATCGGGCCATATGTAAGGTATTACCTAATGCCATTTGAGAGGTCTGGCGTATTTCTGGATGCCTCGTTTGTGTACGGTTTTGGAGACGGATCGGATGAAGTTGTTCTGGATAGTCCGTTGCAGAGTCCAACAGAGACCATTACCAATTTTGAAACAACACAGGATTTTACCTTTATTTCAACAGGTATCACTCCCGGATTGATTTTTTATATCACTCCGAAAATGGCTTTGCAGGCGACTTTCGGGTTTTTGGGTTTCACACAGCTAAACCAGGAAATGTTTGACAGCCTGGCTGACGAAACAATGGAAGATAAAATTTCGGATTTTGAAATCTCATTCAATGCTTCTTCATTAAGTTTTGGGTTGTCTTTTGCATTTTAATGGAATTGACTGATCAGATAAAAGTGTGATATATATGCAAAGTTCTTTGTTGTGTCTAACTGTCGTAGTCAGTCGATTGTAAATAATTTATGAATGTAAGGCTAACCAAGGGAGTTTTCGAATGGAATTGATGTTGAA
>CAZAMT010000008.1:0-38554 GCA_964486145.1 uncultured Bacteroidales bacterium | reverse complement strand
AAAAATATCGGGGCAAGTTTTCCTCGATTCATAAATTATTTACAATCGACTGTTTCACTTTGCCTTTGTTTGAATATTTTCTAATTTGAGCGGTTTAATCAAAGTGAAAAAGCACCATGACATTTGCAGATAAAGTAATCGGTTTTAACAAGTCGCTATCCTATAAAGGCCCGCTCCCAAAAGGTATCCATGTGATGAACCCGTTTAAGGAAAACAAGCATGCACTTGAAACCTCATCCGCATTTTATAAGAAATTTTATAATGATACCAAAACCCGTAAAATCATTCTGGGCATCAACCCGGGCAGGTTTGGAGCAGGGGTTACCGGCGTGCCTTTTACGGATACCAAACGACTTAAAGAAAAATGCCGACTCGAAATACCAGAACTATCAACGCATGAACCTTCATCAGTATTTGTATACGAGGTGATTGATGCTTATGGCGGAGTAGAAAGGTTTTATCAGGATTTTTACATCAATTCCATTTGTCCTCTTGGATTTGTTGTCAGAAATGACCAGGGAAAAGAAAAAAATTACAATTATTACGACAGTAAGGAATTGCAGCGTGATGTTACTCATTTTATCGTTGATACTCTAAAGCAGCAATTAACCTTTGGGATTGATACCAGGATATGCTATTGCATGGGGCATGGAAAAAATTTCAGGTTTCTTTCAAAACTCAACGACGAAATGCATTTTTTCAATGAAATTATTCCATTGGAGCATCCCCGGTATATTGTGCAGTATAAAGCCAGGCAAAAGAAGAAATATACTGATAAATACATGCAAATGCTTACTTCTTAAAAGGATCATCAGGTGCATACCTGAAAAGAAAAGATAAAAACAGGCCAACCATCCTGTATCCGTGAAGCCGGCAATAAATAGCAAAAAAACCCGTCGTTCAACGGGTTTTTGGTGAATCAGGCAGGATTCGAACCTGCGACCTACGGCTTAGAAGGCCGTTGCTCTATCCAGCTGAGCTACTGATCCGTTAAATCGGCTGCAAATATAAAAAAATTGTCTATGAATAAGCTACGTTTGGATTACTTTTTATTCTTGCGTCGGAGTTCGTCGATCTGATCACGGGTCTTCCTGGTTTCTTCCCTAATTCTATCCAATTTCATACTTTTATTTCGAAGTTCCTTCTCAAGATTTTTGATGGTTTTATCTTTACCGGAATCAGAAATCGATTCCTTTACTTTCACAATTTCAGCTTCCAGCTCTTTTATCCTTTCGGCTTTCTTATCAGCCTCGATTTCAAGCTCCTTTAAATGCGTCACGTTTTTAGAAATTCCAAAAGTGCCAACAATATACCCACCAGTATCTTTCAGTGGTAACTTTGAAGTATTTACCCAACGAACAGTACCATCATTGAGGGTTTCTTTTTCCATTTTATCAATAATGGGTTCACCTGTCTTAATTATATTTTGTTCATCTTCAAAAGCAGGTTGCGCATGTTCATCACTGAAGAAATCGAAATCACTTTTCCCGACAAGCTCATCATACGATGAAAGCCCGAACAACTTCAGCATGGATTTACTGAACCTGATGAATTTACTGTCCTTGTCCTTAAAGTAAATATGTTCCGGAACTGATTCCATAAGGGCATCCATAAGATACTTCTCCTTGCTGAGTTCCTCTTTTTGTTTATTCAATACCTGCTCATTTTGCAACATTTCATCGTTCTTATCTCTTAGTTCTTTCATGATTTTTTCCTCATTCTCTCTTCGCTCCTGTTCTTTTTGAGCCTCCTGTTCTTTGATACGGCGCATCTCTTCCTGCGTAGCCTGCAGTTCTTCCATATTTTGACGCATTTCTTCTTCCTGTGCAACCATTTCTTCGGCCCGTAATTTCGATTCCTCCAACAGTTTCGCCGTGCGCGCATTCACTTTGGTTGTAACTAAGGTTGAACCTATGGTTTCTGCTATTTTTTCTACAAAATCAATTTCGTGTTGTTCAAATTCATTGAATGATGCTATCTCAATAACACCCAGCACCTCCTCTTCCACGATCATTGGAACAAGGAGCAACGATTTCGGATTAGCTTCTCCCAACCCGGAAGTAATATGGATATAATCATCCGGTAATTCCTTCATATACATGGTTTTTTTCTCAATAGCGCATGCTCCAACCATGCCTTCACCAAAGTGAACCTTTCTTGAGATGTATTTTCGACGATCGAAAGCAAATGCAGCAGATAATTCAAGTACTTTTTCTTCACCATCATTTTCGCTGGCAACAAAAATACCTGCCTGGTTTGCATTCAGGTATTCCACCAGATTGCTAATCACATTGTAAGAGAGTGTTTCGATGTTATCATTATTTAAACGAAGGATATCTGAAAATTTTGCAATACCCTGTGTAGACCAATTACGCTTATTATCTTCAATGCTCCTGATTTCTTCATCTTTCTTGGCCTGAACCAATGAATTTTTCATCTCATTTAAAGAAATGCCCAATTGATCCTGGGCACTCACCGGATTATATGTTGCGGTGAAATCATTTTGACCAAGTTTGCGCGCAAATTCTGAAGCACCAGCAACCCGGTTGTCGAGCGTCTGAAGTGCCTTTAAAGCTACCCCGATTTCATCATTTTTTCGGGAATATTCTTTGTCAATTTGTTGCAATGACTCACCCCTTGACAACCTCAAAATACCCGTTCTTATAGCGTGTAATCCACCAAACATGGCTTGGGATAATTTTTGACCGGCGATGTAAATCATTAACAACACCAAAAAGAATGCACCCAATGCAATGAAGACAATTCCCCTTGCATTCTTAACAATTTCAGATCGGTTTTGAATAGTGAGAATCGCCCAATCCGGTCCGGTGCTTTCCACTGGGCGATAAGCTACCACTTTAGAGTTTCCATCTTCAGATTTCATGGATTCCTGACCTGATTCACCCTGCAATGCTTTTAAAGCAGCATCTGTATTTACCTGAAATAGCAGGGTGGTAGTTCTTAGAGATTGCATTTTTTCAATGACCTCTTTGTTGAAGTTTAGTTTCCTCAACTGTTTTTTAAATTTTTCAGGCTCCTCTTTGAACCTTCTCATCGTATTTCGAACACGAAAATCCCTTCCTATAATCAGATTTTCACCCGTTTCTCCCAGTATATTGCTTTCATTCTCTGATACCGAAACGATGCGTTCAATTTCATCAATTGCTATTTTAAATGCCAAAATGCCGATTTTTTGGTTTCCGTTAAAAACCGGAGAGGTTACATAAAAAACAGGGGCTGCACCTGCCGGGTAATAAAACTCAATATCAGAAATGTAAACAAAATCTCTCGAACCAGTCTCGGAAGCCTTTTTCACTGCATTAGCCAATAAGGTTTGACGATAAGGTCCTGAAATCAGACTCGTTCCAAAATCCACATTTTTAGCTGTAGAATACACTATGTATCCGCTTTCATTATCCACGAGCAATAGATCTTTGAGATCATAATTTTCAACCACATGTCTTAAAAATGGATGAAACTTTAGATGCTTTTTGCTAAATGTGCTAAAATCCAAACCTTTATCGAGTAAATGTTTCTCGCCAGGTGGATTTGGATTTCCGGAAATATAGAGATGTTGCAATAACCGGGTTCTTCTATCCTGCGGAAAAAATTCTTCCACGGTATGATTCGAATTCAATGCTCCATTCAGAGGTGCCAAATAATGCGCGTTGTAATAGCTTTTAAGATTGATAACTGCATTTTCGAATTCATTGTCTGATAGCAGCAAGGATGTATCAGCATTGATAAGGCGGAACTGGTGCCTGAAATTTTCCATGGCATCTACCACTGTGTGGTTTGCAGATAGCACCCGTGCATGTCCCTTCAATGCTTCAAGCTTTTCTTCCAGTTGATCCCCGACGGTAACATTAACCGCATCAAGGCGTTTGTAAGCCTCATCCAGTAAATAGGACCGCGAAGAATAAAAAATGGCCAAGCCAATGATAATCATTGACATAGCCGAATAAAGAAAAAGATAGTTTCTAAATTTATTACTTAATGCTGCCTTTATCGTGGATTCCTTCGCAATGCTTTTGAAATCAGATGGGTCTTTTGATTGTAAACTATCATCCATTGGATTCGAATAAAATTAGATTAAACGTCTGTATATCGGTTAAATATGAAACTTAAAACAAACCTGAAACATTGAAACTCCCATTTGTCTTGCGAAAAACATTTTTACATTGAACAATACTGTTGAGAATTTCACCTTCACCTATTTTTATATACCTATTAATCAAACACATAACTTATTGATTGCTGTTTAATTAATGTATAAAACACTGTTACAGGCTATTTATGCACTTTTTTATCGTTGTTTTTAACGTATGGCTTACCCGGAAGTTACAACGTATCAAATACAAAGTTCCTGTCTTTCGAAATTTACTTGCGGCCGGTTCGGAAAGCTTTCCGGCAATTCGATAAAAATTTGATTCATGTTTGAAATTATTGCAGTTTTTCAGCAACGATTATCGGGCAAAAAATATCTTTGCGCTTTAAAAAATGAATGTGGCGAAAGTTGAGAAAAATATTCCAAAACTGGTTATCATTAAAATCAGTAAATGGCTCATGCTTTACATGCCTATCATCAAAGCGTTTTATGAAGCCAATGATCTTGGTGATTACGAGTTGTTCCTTTTGCATGGTATTTACAGCTTTATCATTGCAATACTGGAAATACCGAGCGGCTATATTGCCGATGTATGGGGGCGGAAAAATGCCCTTGTAGCCGGGATGATTTTTGGTACAGCAGGTTTCGCTTCCTATGCTACCGGAGAAGGATTTGTTGGTTTTCTCATTGCAGAAATTTTCCTGGGAATAGGACATGCTATGATTTCAGGTGCTGATTCGGCCCTGCTTTACGATTCACTTTTGGATGTTAAAAAAGAAAAACAGTACCTGAAGTATGAAGGAAGATTAACTGCCTATGGTAATTTCTCCGAAGCAGGAGCGGCCATTTTGGGTGGAATCATTGCAAATTATTTATCCATGCGGTCGACATATGTTGGACAAACAGCTATTTCTTTTATTGGACTGATTGTGGCGCTAACGCTAATGAATCCATCCAGTCATCAGGTGATTAAAAAATTTCAGTTTTCCAGGCTGATTCAGATCATGCGGTATGCACTAATCAAAAATCAGCAGCTACGTGCAAATATTCTGTTATCATCTGTCATCGGTCTTTCAACGCTGTCCATGGCATGGTTTACACAAATTTATTATACCAACCTGGGGCTATCTCTTTCGGTTATGGGAATTATATGGTTTGCATTGAACATGGCACCCGGCATTACTTCCATTTATGCCCATAAAATAGAAAAGCTGTTAGGTATGAGAAAAACCATTTTTGTAATCATATTTTTTATTCCGGCCGGTTATCTCCTGCTAAGCACCACCCTGACGATCTTTGGACTTTTTATATTATTCATTTTTTATCTGGCACGTGGGATTGCAACCCCGGTTTTAAAGGATTACATCAATAAAATTACCCCCTCAGACATCAGGGCAACTGTGTTATCCATCCGCAGCCTGCTCATCAGGGTTACTTTTGCCATTGTGGGTCCGGCCATGGGTAAGGTAAGCGATGTGTATGGCATTCAGTCGGCATTATTGATTTCTGGTATTTTTATTCTGATATTTGGAATTGCAACAGGTTTACATTTCATTGCTAAACAAAAACAGGTTCAGAATGAATGAACATACAACAACCAAATTGTTAAATTATCCAAGGTATTTTTATTGGATAGTCATATTGGCTACATGTTTTATTCTCTATGGAAATACTCTAACCCATGATTATGCCCTGGATGATGCTATCGTCATCACCAAAAATGAATTTACCAAACAAGGTGTAAAAGGAATACCGGATATTTTACAGAATGATTCATTTACAGGTTTTTTCGGCGAAGAGAAAAATCTGGTCACCGGGGGTAGATACAGACCCCTATCTGTCATCACTTTTTCCCTGGAATACGAGTTGTTCGGATTAAATCCTTTTGTTGGTCATCTGGTGAATGTACTCCTGTATTCGGTGCTTGGAATCCTGTTGTTTGGATTCATGCTGAAAATTGGTACTGCCCGGTTTGGTAAAAAGGAGACCGCTGTTTTACTTGCCTTGCTTTCGTCCCTGTTTTTCATTGCGCATCCTTTGCACACCGAAGTAGTTGCCAACTTGAAAGGAAGGGATGAAATACTCGCGCTGACATTTGGTTTAGGATCTATGCTCTTGTGTATGAACGCAATTAGAAAGCAACGGTATGCCAACATCATAGGTGCAGCCATACTGTTTTTTTTCGCCCTTTTATCCAAAGAGAATGCAGCAGTATTTATTATCATCATTCCTCTATCCATTTATTTGTTTACCGGGACAGGCAAACGGCAGATAGGTGCACAAATCGTTCCATTGGCTGTTGTACTCGCTCTATATGTATTTATTCGCAGTAACATTCTTGATCAACCAATCGTTTCATCCGGCGAATTAATGAATAATCCGTTTATCGAAGCACAACCTGGTGAAAAAGCAGGAACCATTCTGCTCACACTTGGATTTTACATCCGGTTATTGATTTTTCCGCATCCCCTAACCTACGACTATTACCCATACCACATTACACTAACAAGCTGGAAATCAATCATCCCTCTGATTTCTTTTGTAGTTTACCTGGCTTTGATAATTATTGTAGTGGTTAGATTCAGAAAAAAGAATATCATTTCGTATTCCATTTTATGGTATCTTATTCCTTTAATTCCTGTATCCAACATATTTTTTCCGGTAGGAGTTTTTATGAGTGAACGTTTCTTATTTTTCTCTTCTGTTGGTTTTTGTCTTTTCCTGGCCTTTATGATGACAAAATATTTATTTCAAAAATGGAAAATGCATCTATTTACAATATTACTTGCTTTGGGAATAATGACCATGTATGGTCTTAAAACAATTGACCGTAATAAAGCCTGGAAAGATGATTATACTTTATTCACAACGGATGTATTAACATCATCGAACAGCGCTAAAGCTAATACCACCGCTGGCGGAGCAATTTACGAAAGAGCCATGAAAACCGAAAATAAAGAATTAAGAAATGAATTGCTGCTGAATTCCAAAACATACCTGCAAAAGGCCATACGTATTTATCCTTCCTTCACGGATGCCCGCTTATTACTTGGAAATGTAAACTGGGAGCTGCACCATAATTTTGACAGTGTTTGGCCGCAGTATGCTGCAATTTTAAAAAAATCACCCCAGCACAACGAAGCACTCAGCAACATGAAAGCAATGGTGTCGCAGATGGAGCAGCCACAGAAAAAAGTAGATCTGCTCCGGTTATTGCATCGTTATATGGCTTCAGACTATGAGGTAAATTATTTGCTGGGAAGTAATTATGGCAAAGGATTGCAAATGCTGGACAGCGCCAGATACTACCTTAAAAAAGCTGTGGAAATAAAACCAACATCAGAGGCACTCAAAGATCTGGGGGTTACATATGGTATAAACGGTGAACCGGAAAAAGCTATTGTGTGGTTTGAGAAGGCTCTTGCCAGGGATTCCATGGATCGGCAGATTTATATTAACCTGGGTGTGTCTCATCAGCACATAGGTAATTTAAAACAGGCCCGGGATTATTTCAGTAAAGCACAACAGATGGAACCATGAGAAGGCACCATTCTTTTTACCACTCCAACGTAAGTCCATCGTATGCGAGGTAAACATGGGAAGGCAGCTTACGGCTGACATCCCGGTGCCTGCCCATCTGATGACTGATATGTGTGAAATAGGTGTGTTCAGGTTGTACCTGTTCGACCAGATTTAGTGCTTCTTCCAGGTTAAAATGAGAAATATGTTGTTTTTTTCTCAACGCTGTTACAATAAAATATTTCAGGCCAATCAACTTCTGCTGTTCTTCCTGTTCGATGCGATTTGCATCCGTAAGGTAGGCAAAATCGTTGATGCGAAAACCAAGTACCGGAAGTTTATAATGATAGGCGCGTATGGGTATTATTTCAAAGGAACCAACCGTAAATATTTCATTTTCAATGGAATGAACATTAACCTGTGGTATTCCCGGGTATTTATGCTCTGCAAATACATAATCATATTCCAGTTTTAGGGTTTCAAAAACCCTGTTTTCAGCATAAATATCCATTGGTTTTTGTTGAACAAAATTAAATGCACGCACATCATCAAGGCCGGCAATATGATCGCGGTGACCGTGGGTAAAAACCACTGCATCCAGCTTTTCTACATTCGCCTGAAGCATTTGTTGCCGAAAATCCGGCCCTGTATCAATCACCAATGATGTCTCATCGTCTTCGATTAAAACCGATGAGCGTAATCGTTTATCCTTTTCATGGTTGGAACGGCAAACACTGCAGTTGCATGCTATCACCGGCACACCCTGTGATGTTCCTGTCCCTAAAATGGTTACTCTCACTATTCATATGTTGTCAATTTACAAACTCCAATAAGCAATGAACCTGAAAATTTCTTTACTCAAGATTCAGAATTATTTTTAATTGATTTTCCGGCTCTGCATCAAGTAATTCAAATGCGTGTTGTGCCTTAGAAGCGTGCATTTCACTGGTTATTAAAACATCCGGTTTCAACTTTCCATTTTCGAGTTGTTCAATGCATTCGGAGAATTCACCATGACTTACACGCGAAGCCACTATTTTCGCTTCTTTCCAAATCAGTTCTTTCATAACCAACGGAGCGGGATCATCAGCCAATCCAAGAACACATACAGTTCCAGCTCCACGTATGGACTGAATACACGACCTCACAGGATGATATCTGTCATCAACCGGTTGTGCATGACCAACCGCTTCGAATGCAAAATCCACTCCTTTACCATTGGTTTTCGATTTAATAACATCTACCGGATCCACTTCCAGCGCATTTATTATTTCAATATCCGGATACGCTTTCTTTGCACGCTCCAACCTGCTCTGAAGGATATCTACCATAAACACCGGTCCGTCTGTTTTGGTCCGGGCAGCTTGTAAAATGCACTGGCCTACCTTACCTGCTCCCCAAATAGTCAGGGAATCATTCTGTTGCACCCCGGCCCGGTTGCAGGCATGGAAACCAATGGAAAGTACTTCGACAAGAGCCGCATGCCTTGGGTCGACATTGGGATTAAGTTTAAATAACATGTGCCCGGGTACCGAAACATATTCAGCAAACCCACCATCCATATCTACACCCAGTAATTTTAGATTGGTGCAAGCAGGATAATGGCCTATTATACATGCTTCACATTCACCGCACCAAATGATGGGATCGACTGCAACCAAATCTCCATGCTGGAAGCCCTTTATTTCATTTGTTTTTTCAACAATACCTGCAAATTCATGACCCGGTACAAAAGGGGTTTTTGTTCTGGGATGAAATTCTCCGGTAAAAATATGTTGATCCGTTCCGCAAATACTGGCATGCTTTATTTTCACTAAGGCCTCACCCGGTTTTATAACCGGATCATTCATTTCCTTCCACGTAAACTGATGGTATTTTTCCAATACGGCTGCTTTCATAACTATTTTTTCATTTTCCAGTAATCATTATTTCCGTGTTTTTTCTGCAAATATTCGTAATGGCTGTTATCAGCGCCCGTTTTTATAACCAGCGACGGAGGCAACGTTCCCAATGCTGCTTTTTGAGCTTCCATTTCATCCATCATCTCCCGGAATTTTTCCGGATATTCATCGGCCAGGTTGTTTTGTTCTCCTGGATCATCCTTCAGGTTAATCAACAATGGTGGATGTGAAGCCACGGCTTTTTTCCATGGTGAGCCATCGTAACCTTCAAAGAATTTTTTGACTTTCCAGTTACCTTTACGATAGGCCTGTAATTCGGCCAGATCAAAATACAAAAATCCTTTTTCTGCCCTTGCGCCTTCACCTTTCAAAACGTTATAAATACTTACCCCATCGATGATGAGATCTTCGGCTGTTTTTTCGCCCACAATTTCTGCAATGGTTGGATACCAGTCCATCAAGGTTCCCATATCATCGTAAACAGATCCTGGTTGTATCTTTTCGGGCCACACAGCGAGTGTTGGTACCCGCTGACCGCCTTCGAACGTAAATTGCTTTCCTTCCCGCAGGATACCGGATGAACCGCCATGATCTTCCATCACGAGCCAGGGCCCGTTGTCGCTGGTGAAAACAACCAGGGTATTGTCCAAAACTTTTTGTTCTTTAAGGGCCTTCATCACTTCACCAACCGACCAGTCAATTTCCTGAATAACATCCCCATACAATCCCCGGTTTGATGTTCCTATAAAATTTTCAGAGGCATAAATGGGAACATGTGGCATGCTATGGGCAAGGTATAGAAAAAATGGTTTATCCACATTGTTATTAATATATTCGACAGCTTTTTCGGTGTAAATTTTCGTTGTGTACCGCTGATCCACATGAAAATCAACAACTTCGTTTCCTTCCATGTAAACCACACTTTCCATGTCGTTGCTGTAAGGTATACCAAAATATTCATCAAATCCGTTCTGTAAAGGAAGAAATTCATGCCTGTGACCCAAATGCCATTTACCAATATGACCGGTACTGTAGCCATGCTTTTTAAGCATCTCTGCAATGGTTACCTCCTCCTCGGGTATGCCCGTGTAGCTTTCCGGGAAAAACACACCGTTGATACCCATACGTTGCGGATAGCGACCAGTCATAAGAGCAGCACGCGAAGGACTGCATACCGGCGAAGCCGAATAAAATTCGGTAAATTTCATACCTTCATCTGCCATACCATCAATATGTGGAGTACTGATGTCAGAGGCTCCAAAACATCCAACATCTCCATATCCAAGATCATCACAAAAAATAATTACAAAATTAGGTTTATTTTCCCCACTTATCTTACCGGACTGATCAGATTGCTGGTTTAATGAACAACCGGTATGCAGTAATATACTTAGTAATGAATAAAGGAATATTTTCATGTCATTGTTGATTTGAGTTAAGAGCTTAACAAAAGTATCGAAAATATTATAATATCATATTGTAAACTTGTTAAAATCCAGGACAAGGGATTACTGGGCTATGATGCGAGAAGGTGGCGCTTCCCGGAATGTTCGTGATCAGCACATGATGGAAACCCTTGAAAGATTACTTTGACTTTCATGGCCAGGAATCTAAGTCCATTGTATGGGAACACAATACCCGTACCGGAGATGCCAGGGCAACCAACATATATAGCATTGGAATGGTGAATATTGGACAACTGGTGCTTGAAAAATTTGGTAAAGAAGCTACGATACTTTTATATATTTTGCCGAAACCCAGCCATTACATCCGATTTCTCGGGAACCCGACTACCCAAAAGTCCCGTAAACCTATCCGTGGCAGATTTAATAAAACGAATTCGGATAAACTTTCGCAATAAGGCTGGAGGCAAGGGAAACCTCGTTGATATCAAGGTGATTAGTCCATGTGGAGGCGTTTTGGTTAACTGGATCTACCCAGAAAATTTCAATGTCTTCGGCGAGGGGGTTAAACCTTTTGGTGACATCCAGATTTAGTTCAGAGCTTTTATCTTTAGGCTCGGTAAGGACTCTCAAACCAAGAGACAATCCACATTCCCTAAAAGCTAATCTGTATTCCGGGGGTTGATCCGGACTGTACATTTGTTTGTCCTCTGTTTCCTGCTCCGCTTGCAATAAAGCAGTGATCCATCTGGTGATATAATGAAAATACTGCCCGTCACGCTCCCATTCCAGTCGATCATTAAAAGGTTCTGATCGATCTCTTTCAGGCAATTTTTTACCGATTCGTAATCCTGCAATGGTAGGATGTTTTTCTCCCTCTTTTTCGGGTAGTCCGCTTATCCAACCCGTGCGTTCGTCTTTTGGATGATGCTTTCCTAAATGCTCATGAACCATTTCAATGAGATTAAGGGCTCTGTTGAAGTTTTTATCAGACGCATAAATATGCGAAAGACCAAAGAACGATTGCACTGCGAAGGCATCCGTCCATAGATACCGCTGCGATGTATCACCGGTGTTTTCATCAATGCCGGTGCGCTGTGCAAAATCATCCATGGTTTTTCGTGCGATATCAGCTTCTACTTTATTATCAGGTAGGGGCATCATTTGTTATTTTTTAATTTCACCTGTCATGGGTACAAACCGAACGGGAATAAGCTTTTCCTCTTCAAACTCATGCTGCGATTTCTTTTCAAGTAACATTAGTTTTTGGAATGCATTGTTTACAGGAGCAAGTATTTTCCCTCCTATTTTTAATTGTTCTTTTAAAGGTTCAGGAATTTTTGGCGCTGCTGCAGTAAGCATCATGCGATCAAATGGCGCATTCTCAGGCCAACCTTTATATCCGTCACCGAAACGAGCAGTAACATTACTTACGGAAGCTTTTTTAAGGTTTTTCTGAGCAAAATCTGCCAGCCATTCAATAATTTCAATGCTATAAACATGTGAAACAATTTTTGAAAGCACTGCAGCGTTATAGCCGCAGCCTGTACCGACCTCAAGAACGATGTGACTTTTTTCCAAATCAAGTAACTGGGCCATATAAGCAACAATGTACGGTTGACTGATGGTTTGCCCCCTGCCTATGGGCAATGGTCCGTCATCATATGCATGTTGTTGCATGTTTTCAGGAATAAAGTTTTCACGATCGATATTGCGCATGGCATCGATCACATCAGGGTCAGATATATCTCTACCCTGGAGTTGTCTCATTATCATATCTTCTTTTGTAGTCATTATTGAATTAATGTATTTAAAATGTTTATTATTTTCTATGATTCTGGAAGGATCATTCCGCATCCATCCTGAACCTGGAGATATTGTCATTTATCCCAATTGCCGGATTCTTTCCATGTCTTCATCGGAAAGCTCAAAATCGAAAATATTCAAGTTATCAATCCGATGATTTTCACTCGCAGCCTTTGGTATCACTGAAACATTTCCTAATTGAATTAACCACCGAAGTTCTACTTGTGAGGCGGATTTGTTGTATTTTTTACCAATACCTGATAAAACATCATCGCTGGTAATACTTCCCCTTTCAAGCGGACTATATGCAGTGATAGTTACATCTCGTTGCCTGGCAATTTCAAGGTTTTCAAATTGCTTTTCATGCATGCTAAATTTCACCTGGTTATTGACCACCGGCCCAATATCCAATGCCTTTTTAAAAAGTTGTGGATTGAAATTACTTACCCCAACATGCTTTATTTTTCCTTTATCTTTCAATTCAAACATGGTTTCAAGACACGCCTTCAGATCCATACCAGATACTGGCCAGTGTATCAATAACAAATCCACAAAATCCATATCTAATCGATGAAGACTTTCATTTGTTGTACTTTTTATAAGATCAGGTTCAAGGTGGCTGGTAGCAATTTTAGTGGTAACAAAAATATCCTCCCTCTTTACTTTACTCCTCTTTATTCCGTTACCTACCTCCTCTTCATTCTGGTACATTTGGGCAGTGTCAATATGCCTGTAACCGATATCAAGAGCGTTTTGAACACTATCCGTACAGGTTCTTCCGGTAATTTCCCATGTTCCAAATCCTATTACCGGTATAATTTGCTCCAGTTTTGTAGTAGGTCTTAACATTGCTACATCTTTTTCTGAATTCATAATTCATTGGTTTTCTGATTAAATTAAAATATACAAGTATTGCACCATAAAAAAATATACATCAGAATGCAATAAATTTTATTGATTATCAAGGGACAACATACATCGCTGGGAGCAAAGTGTTAAACTCCTCGTGTATTATTTCCACGAATAGTGTGAAAAATAATTCACTGTATCATTCTTTTAAATGGTGCTTAGCCTTATTAATTAACTTCGTTGAGCTCCCCGAAAAAATATCGGGCAGGCAGTCCTTCCCCGATAAATCGGTTCAAGTTGTTCTCGGTTCATAAATTAATATTATAAATTATGAATAGGGCAGGTTAAATACCATTTTATAAAACACAATTTAATTTACCAATGTTATCATCATAAAAACTCCAATTGCTGCAAAAAGACCTGCTATTCCAATTTTCATTTTATCTTCGGGCATTTTGCTTTGCAGTTTAGCTCCAATTTGTCCTCCGATAATAACGCCGGGACCGGTGAAAATAATGAGGTTTAAAACCTTGTTAAATGTTTCGGGACCTTCATTAAAAAATGAGATAAAATGGCCTGTTGAAGCCACCAAAACTGTAATAACAACAACAAATACGGAAGTACCTACTGCTACCGGTGGTGGTACTTTACAGCGTGCTACAAGGTGGTATTCCTGCAATTCGGCAAGCCCGACAGAAATCATCCCTACAAAAGCCCCGCCAATTGCGGCAAACGAACGACCCATATTTCGGTTACAAACTGTATAATGGTATGTTTTGCCATTGCTGTCGGTTAGTTCGCTTTCATAATTATCACTAAATTCTTTAATGCGTTCCAATTCTTTTTTTTGGCGTTCTTCTTTTCTCCATGAATTATACAGTTGAAAGCCTATAAATAATAAGCCTGCAGCAAAAAAAGCTTTCAAAATTAAAGGCGGTATAGCATCGCTATAAATGGTGCCGAGTATTGCCAATGGCACTGAATAAATCAGTAAGTTAAGCGCCAATTTATAATCAATTAATTTGGATCGAGCATAAGCTACTACACCTGATGTAAATCCAAAAAATTCAGTTGCCAGTGCAGCACCCACTGCAACTTTAGGTTCCAGACCTAAAGCAATTATGAATAGTGGAGAAAAAAATACTGCTCCACCCACACCACTCGACATAGCAATGGTGGCAATTATGATAGATATTGGTAACAAATACCAGAATTCAATAGTAAGTTCCATAATTATTTAATTTCTTTTACATTTCCCAGCATCGTAGGAATAAGCTCAGCTACTGTTGGGTGAATTTGAACAGAATCACGGATTAGATTGTAGGGTTTATCTGCATACATTACATTTAAAATACTTGCTGCAAGTTCATCTCCTCCTATTCCCAGCATAGAAGTTCCAAGAATTTTATTGTTATCGCCATCAATTACAATACGCATAAAACCATCAGTTTCGCCTCTCTCACGCGCTCTGGCAACATCGGTCATTTTATAGTCGGCTACCTTAACATTTTTAACCTTTTTCTTAGCTTGAGAAAGCGTCATACCTGCCCGGCCCAAAGGCGGGTCAATAAATAAGCCGTAGGTTAATATCCTGTCAGAAATTTTCCTTTCCCCTTTACCGAATAAATTGGCAAACACAATTTCAAAATCATTGTATGCAGTGTGGGTAAAAGCACCTTTTCCGTTGCAGTCGCCCAAAGCGTGAACGCCTTCAATACTGGTTTCAAGTTTATCATTTACTTCAATATAACCTCTTTTATCAGTCAAAATTCCTGTTGATTCAAGATGAAGCAAATCTGTATTAGGAACACGCCCAACAGCAAGTAAAAGATGGCTTCCCATAATTTCATTGGCACCGTTGCTACAGTCTAACTTAAGCCTTATTTGACCCGAAGTCTCTTGTGTTGCTCCTATACATTCGGCATTCATTCTAAACTCAACGCCTTCTTTTTCCATTATTTCTTTAATATTTTGAGAAACATCTTCATCTTCTTTTGCAATTAATTGTTCACCTCTCTCAACTATGGTTACTTTGCTTCCAAAACGCTTAAACATTTGACCAAATTCCAAACCTATATAGCTGCCCCCAACAATTAGCAAATGTTCAGGAATTTCTGTCAGATTAAGAATCTCCTGATTTGTTAAATAATTTACATTCTCAAATTCTTTAGGTTTTATAGGGCGACCACCAACATTAATAAATATTTTTTCAGCAGTAATACTTTCACCATTTATTTCTATTATTTTGTCGGCAGAAAAACTCGCTTTCCCTCTATATAAATCAATATACTTATTATTCTCAAGTGCGGTAGTAAGACCATTAACTGATTTTAGAATTAAAGCATCTTTTCTATCCTTAATTTCTTTTAAATTAGCTTTAATTCCTTTCGGCACATCAATCCCTAATTTATTGGCATTTTTCGCATCAAAAATCCTCTTTGCACTAGCTACATAGGCTTTTGTAGGGGTACAACCAACATTTAAGCAAGTACCGCCAAAATGTTGTTTTTCAATAAAAGCCACTTTCTTTTTAGCAGAAGCATATTTAAAAACTAAAGGTGTTCCTGCCTGCCCTGAACCAATTATAATGGCATCGTAATTCTTCATATAATAATTTTAATCGTATTTATACAGTCGTTAAAAAATGAAATCCTGACAGCATTTTTACAGGTGAGTTAAGTTAATAACGGGTCTCCAATTATTTCCACGATTGCTGGGCCGTTGTATTGCAATGCTTTTTGCAACGCACTTTCCAATTCTTCGTTTTTTGTAATTCTAATTCCCATACCACCACATTGTTTGGCATATTCTGCAAAATTGGGATTGCTTAAACCAGTTTGCCACACGGATAACTTTTCGTCGCGCTGCTCTTTGGATATTTTCCCCAATTCATTGTTGTTTATCAGAATATGCGTGATATTCATTTTGTGTAAAACAGCCGTATTAAATTCGGCCATATACTGCCCGAACCCACCATCTCCGCTGATAGATACGATTGGCTTACCGGGCATGGCAAAATATGCCCCCATTGCTGCCGGAAAACCAAAACCAATACTTCCGAGATAGCCGGAAAGAATGACACGTTGGTTTTTCGATTCAAAATAGCGTCCAAACGAATAGGTATTATTGCCAACATCTAAACCAATAATTGCGTTTTCGGGCAAAAGACGACTCAGTTCATTAAACACATAAACCGAATTCACACCATTCTGGTTATCCTCTTTTGCCATTTCGGCTTTTTTGTTTCGCCAATCGATTTTGCGAGCTAAAATCTGTTCTGTTGCTATTTTTGATTGTGAATAATCAGCTAATTTTTCGCTAAAAAGTTTCGCGGTAATACCCACATCGCCCCAAACCGGGTTGTCAACAGCATGAAATTTAGCCAGTGCCATTTGCTCGTTATCTACCTGAATAATAGGTTTAGTATTATCTATTCCGGTATGTTGAGAAAACGATGCGGCAAATACAATAAGCAAATCGGCAGTATTCATATAGTGAGCAGAAACTGGTGTTCCGCTTTTACCGAGTACTCCAACAGCCAAAGGATGTTCATCCGGGATTTGCCCTTTGGCTTTAAAGGTTGTTAAAACAGGAGCTTTTAGTTTTTCGGCAAATTCAATAATTTCCGGCATATTTCCCCGTGCGCCATAGCCAACAATAATTGCAGGTTTTCGTGATTTCCAAATTCGGTACATGGCCATATTAACTGCATTTTCCGGAGGAGTAATCTGATTATTGGCCAATCTCCCTTCGGGTTCGCCGGGTGCTTGGTCTCCGGCATCAATGGTTTGCACATCGTCGGGAACAATTAAATGTGAAACATTTCGGTTAACCAAAGCATTTTTCATAGCCAAAGAGGCTAATTCGGCATGTTTGCTCTCGGGCAATACAATTTTGCTAAATGGTGCAACAGCCTGAAAAGCTTCGTGCAGGTCGATTTCCTGAAACGAGCCGGGACCGAAAAATTGAGTTTGCACCTGTCCGGTAATAGCCAAAACAGGTGTGCGGTCAACATGCGCATCCCACAAGCCTGTGAGCAAATTGGTAGCGCCGGGGCCGGCAATGGAAAAGCAAACAGCAGGCTTACCTGATATTTTTGAATAGGCTGAAGCTGCAAAAGCCGCTGCACCCTCATGACGGATACCAATGTATTTTATATTGCCTTTTACTTCCTGTTCACGAAATGCTTCGGCCATGCCCAGGTTGGAATGACCGACCATACCAAAAACATGTTTTACTCCCCAGTTAACAAGCGTTTCTGCAATCACATGGCTTACTGTCCATGCTGATTTTTTGGGCGGGGCAATTTCCAAATAAATACCGTCATCACGGATTTCGATTTTGTATGATTTAAGGTTAGCATCGTGCCCCAGTGATTTGCCATTTAGTGGATTAAACGGATGGCCATGCCATGGACAACGAATTACACCATCTTCAATTTTCGCGTCAATTATAGGTCCGCCCTGATGCGAGCAAATTCCTTCAATTGCACCATAATTATCGTCTAAGCGCGATAAAAGAATTTGTTGATTGAACAAACTCAGTTTTTTGCTTTTGCCTTCCTGCAACTCATCAATCTCAGCTACCTTAACCCATTCCGGTTCTTTGCTTTCACTTTTTCGGGCTGCTGCCGAAATGGTTTTTGCTTCATCGTCTTTGAAAGCAGCGTACCAGTGGGCACCATCGCAACGGGGTTTATTGCCCGAATGTCCACAACGGCATAGCGTGTAATGTTCGGTTGAGACATTATCGCCCAAATCAGTATCTTCTATTTTAACACCACCACGAACGTAATATGGACCATTTTTAGAAATGTGGATTTCTTCAGCATCAAAAAATTCGTTGGTTTCCGTATCATTTTCAGAATACGAAAGTGCACCAGAGGGACACATCTTAATAATTCGCTTGATTTCTTCCTTATCGTCACCTTCGGGGTCAATCCAAGGCTCTGTACCCATACGAAAAACACCGGGCAAATTATCGGTGCAGAATCCGGCATGTGAACATATTCCGCGATTATCATGTATTGTGATTGACTTTCCGTTGTATGTATCTTTTTTGTCGGGTACACGTTCATCGGATTTTTTATCGGTAAATCCGATTGAAACATGCGTACCGTCGCAAAAAGGTTTGTTTTTGGAAGCACCACAGCGGCATAAAGCCATTGTCGATTTGGTTTCGATACTTTCGCTTCTTGAATTGGTGAACTTTTCAAGATTTTTAACCTGTAAAGGCCCGTTTTTAAAGGGCTTTATTGTTATTTTTTTTTTCATTTTAAATACATTTTAACTCTATTGTAAAACTTAAACGTGTTTAATATCCGTAAATTCTGCAACCACCGAATTATCAGTAACTACATCATCCACGGTTAATTTATGAATATCGTTTACGCCGTTTGTGCGAGCGAAAACTTTGAGTTCGTTGTTAGTTGCTGTATAAAAGTTTACGAAACCCTTTACTCCTTTTTCGGTATCGAAAAGTTCTCGCAATTGTTCATTTTGCGTAGCAATACCTGCCGGACAAGTCCCTGTATGACAAACCCTTGCCTGTATGCAGCCTATTGATATCAGCGAAGCTGTGGCAAGCGCAACGGCATCTGCACCCAGAGCAATGGCTTTTGCAATGTCGGCACTTGTGCGAAATCCACCTGTAATACAAAGCGTTACATCGCTTTTAGCTTTGTCAAGATATTTTCGGGCACGTCGAATGGCAAAGACAGGCGGAATTCCCACATTGTCTTTCAAAAACTTTGGCGACGAGCCTGTTGCGCCACCGCGACAGTCGATGGTAATAAAATCGGGATTGGTTTTGAGCGCAAATTCAATATCTTCCTCAATGTGTCCCGATGCGAATTTAATTCCAACGGGTTTTCCGTCGGTAATTTCGCGAATATGCGCTACTTTTTGTTTCAAGTCGTCCAAATCTTCTAAGCCTGAAAGTCTGCCCGGCGAAATACTGTCTTCGCCGTTTTTTAGACCTCTGATTTTGGCGATTTCATCTGTAACTTTGTGACCGGGCAGGTGGCCGCCTAATCCGGGTTTTACGCCTTGACCAATTTTTATTTCAACGGCTTCGGCTTGTTTTATCGATTCGTCTTTGTGCGAAAAAGAAGCAGTTCCGAGTTCGTAAATAAACTTTTGGGCTGCATTGCGTTCATCGGGCAGCAAACCGCCTTCGCCCGAGCAGGTGGCTGTTCCGACCAGAGTTGAGCCTTTTGCCAAGGCAATTTTAGATTCGCGAGAAAGCGCACCAAATGACATGTGCGAAACGTAAAACGGCATATTAAGTTCTAATGGTTGTTTGGCCGACTTGCCGATTATGGTTTTGGTATTTACCGCAATATCTTCGTTCAAAGGCATTTTGTGCAATTGTGCACCTTTAAAAACCAATGTGTCGAGTGTCGGAAATTCCCGCAAAGTGGACATGGCAGAATTTTCGCTTTTGCCTGTTTGTGCCAGTTTTTGTATTACAGCTACTTTTTCATTATTATTCAGCCCGATATTTTGTGCCTTTCCTTCGTCTCTAAATTTTGTGTACCAATGTTGCCCGTCGCAAAAAGGTTTGTTTTTAGAATTTCCGCAACGGCAAAGGGCGTAATGTTCATTGCTTTCGGGTTTGTCATCATTGTGCAATTCAATACTTCCGGTAACAAAATAAGGGCCGTCTTCGGTAATTTTAATATCGGGCATTTCAGAAAAGGTATCGTATTTTACGCCGTCGAAGGAATAACTGAGCGCACCTGACGGACATTTTTTTATGGTTTCAATTATTTTCTCAACGGTTTCGCCATCGGCATCAATCCAGGGTTCTACTCCCATACGAAAAACTTTTGGTAAGCCATCGGTGCAAAATCCGGCATGGGAACAAATTCCTCTATCGTCGTGAATGGTAAGTTCTTTTCCAATGTAGTTATCTACTTTTCGGGGCTGCCTGCCGGCCTGTTTTTTATCGCTCCAATCTATTTTACCATGGGTTCCATCGCAAAAAGGTTTACTTTTAGATTTTCCACAACGACAAAGTGCAGTTGTCTGATTTTTAAGTGGGAAAATATTACTATTAGCTTCTGTTAATTTTTTTAACCTCTTAACAATCAGCGGACCATTTGAGGATGTGCTAAGGCTTATTTTATTCATTTTCATACCAAAATTATTTATTTGTATTAATCAATTCATTATTGATTTAGGTTATTATCCGACTTTCTGAACACTCCCCATGGCAATCTGAATAGATTCTTCCCGTGAAACAGAATACCGGTGGCCATGAATAAATAATTCCATTGGCGGTCCATCAATATTCTCAATAATCACCTCTTTTTTCTTAAAAGTAAAATTCAGAATATTATCCCTGAAGATGATCCTGAATGATAATGATTTCCAATCCTGCGGAAGGGCAGGATTAATGTGCAACTGATCCTCCTTTAAACGTAATCCGCCAAACCCGTAGACAAGTGCCATCCAGGTACCACCCATGCTGGTAATGTGCAACCCCTCATCCACTTCCTTGTTATAGTCATCCAGATCGAGCCGGCTGGTGCGCAGGTACATTTCGTAGGCCTTTTTAAAATCACCTATCCGTGCAGCCAGAACAGCATGAATACATGGTGATAATGAAGATTCATGCACCGTGCGTGGTTCATAAAACTCAAAATTGCGTTTAATTGCAGCCGTATCATATTCATCTTCAAATAGATATATTCCCTGTAGCACATCAGCCTGCTTGATGAAGCATGAACGTAAAATACGATCCCAGCTCCAGTGCTGGTTTATGGGTTTTTCATCCTCGGTAAGCTGAGAAACTTTTCTTTGATTCTTGTCAAGATAACCATCTTGTTGAAGAAAAACATCCCATTTTTCGGCCATTGGGAAATACATATTTTCCATAATATCTTTCCAGTATGGGATTTCATTTTTATAGGAGAAGTTCATTTTTTTCTCCAGCTCATTGAATCTGGCCGGATATTCCTCCAGCAAATGGTCGAGTACTTCCACCGTATAGGTGAGCGTCCAGCGAGCAAGTTTGTTGGTATACCAGTTGTTATTTACATTGTTCTCATATTCATTCGGACCGGTAACACCCAGCATTACATAAGCCCCTTTAACATCGGACCAGTTTACTCGCTGACGCCAGAATCGTGAAATGGCAATAAGCACTTCTATTCCATATTCAATCAGATACTCATCATCGCCCGTATAGCAGGTATAATTGTAAATGGCATGGGCAATGGCTCCATTTCGGTGAATTTCTTCAAAGGTAATTTCCCATTCGTTGTGGCTCTCCTCTCCATTTATGGTAACCATGGGGTAAAGGGCTGCTCCATTGCTAAATCCAAGTTTCTCCGCATTCTCTATGGCCTTTTGTAGATGTTTGTAACGATACATCAAAAGATTTCGTGATATTTTAGCGGTTGCAGTGCTCAGGTAGAATGGGATCAGAAAAGCTTCCGTATCCCAATAAGTCAAGCCCCCATATTTTTCTCCGGTAAATCCTTTGGGTCCAATATTCAGACGGGGATCTTTACCTGTGTATGTCTGATTTAAGTGGAAAATATTAAATCGAATGGCTTGCTGGGCGGCTTCATCACCTTCTATTGCAATATCACTGCTTCTCCACTTATCATTCCAGGCATTCCTGTGTTCGGTGAGCATGGCCTCAAAGCCTTTTGCCCTAAAACCAAAGGATTTTCGGGTGGATTCCTCGATAAGCTGATTAGTATTATAATTTAACGAACTGAGAATGGCTGCATATTTATAAAAAGTAACTTCATGGCCCTCATTAATTTCAACCTTGTATCGTTCGCCGGAATATTCATCCAGCTTAACTGGTGAAATTTCAGCAGTGACCTCCTTATTATTAATCAAAATCTGAGAGTGAACAGACATACAACTTTCAAAATGGGATTTGTGTGTGCGGGCGTGCAGAAATGCGCCCTCTTTTTGGTGGCCTGTGGTGATGGTTTCCCAGAATTTTTCATCATAATTGGCATCTTCATTTTTTACATCACCATCTATGCCGGATGTTATGGAAATTTCACCTTTGAAGTTTAAGGCTTTTATCCTGTATTGGATAACACCTGCTTCATCATCAACAATACTTAAAAAACGCAAAACATTTACGGCTATTTTCTTTCCTGATTTAAATTCAGCTACAAAAGAACGTTGTAAATATCCATGTTTCATATTCAATTCACGGCGAAAATCCAGCACCTTACATTTGTGCATATCCAGCTCTTCATCTTCAACAAAAATCCTCATGGCTAACCAGTTGGGTGAATTGGGTATTTTGCCAAAGTATTCAGGGTAGCCGTTTTTCCACCATCCTACAACGGTTTTGTCAGGGTAATAAATTCCGGCAATATAATTTCCCTGCAAGGTTTCTCCAGAATAGGTCTCTTCAAAATTGGCACGCTGTCCCATAGCGCCGTTTCCAAGGCTGAATATACTTTCTGAAGCTTTGTGCATCTCAGGATTAAATCCCTCTTCAATTATGCACCAGGGATCTGTTTTATAATAATGTGTATTCATAAAATTGGTAGTTAAGTGTTTCGCAACGTTTCAGGAAAATTCTTAGGAGCGAAAATATTACTTCATCGGGTGAAATTCCGGCTATCTTTTACCCTTCCGGTAGGTAACATCTTTTACAAAGAGCACCAGAACTGCAGCAATAATCATGGAAATGCCCCCGACCAGGAGTGCAAATATGCTTTCTCCGTCAAATAAGGTTTTCACCATAAAACCAAGAATTGTGGCTGCCAGGACCTGTGGTATCACAATAAAGAAGTTAAAGATGCCCATATACACACCCATTTTATTTACCGGCAGGGAACCGGTAAGGATGGCATAAGGCATGGCCAGAATGCTCGCCCAGGCCAGGCCAACCCCAATCATCGAGTATATCATCCATTGCGGATTTGGTAAAAAATAAATGGAGGCCAGGCCGATGCCACCGGCTGTTAAGGCAATCATGTGTGTCATTTTTCTGTTGGTAAGCCGCGCCAGGAAAGGCAGAAGCAAAAGGCCAAAAACAGCAGCAAACAGGTTATACCATCCAAACATTCCGCTTACCAGATTAGCGCCAATGTTATATTCATTTGAGGTGGTATCGAGGGTTCCGTACAAATGGCTGGTAACGGCAGGAGTAGTATAAATCCACATGGAAAATAAAGCAAACCATGAAAAAAACTGCACCAGGGCAAGCTGTTTCATGGTCAATGGTATACGATACAGATCCATGATAATATGAACCAGTCCGGAATTGTGTTTTTTTGCATTAACCATAGCTCCCGAGAGCAGTTGCAATATTCCATACACAGCAACACCAGCGCCTAAGATATAAAGTTCTTTTTCCAGGTGAAAAAAGAAAATAATTGCTGTAAACAATACGCCTGACAAGGTCCAAAAAGCACCTTTTTTAAAATAGGACGCGGGTGCATCGGGTTTATCTTCATGTGTGGTTTGCTCTTCATGATCATCCTGGTATTTTGCCAACCCCTCAGGCGGATATTCTTTTGTGGTGAGCACTGTCCATAAAACCGAAATAAAAAATACAGCGCCCCCAATGTAGAATGCAAGTTTAACTGTGGGAGGAATAGCTCCTTCCTCACTCACAGTATTAAGTACGCCGAACCAGTTTGAAAGAATATAAGGAAGCCACGAGGCAACAAAGGCCCCTATGCCAATAAAAAAGCTTTGCATGGTAAAACCCAGGGTCCGTTGTTCATCGGGGAGCATATCACCCACAAAAGCACGGAAGGGCTCCATGGATATATTAATAGAAGCATCCATGATCCAGAGCATACCTGCTGCCATCCAAAGTGTGGGTGAATTAGGCATATAAAACAAGGCGGCAGAAGCCAGGAGTGCGCCCACTAAAAAATAAGGTCTCCGCCTCCCCAGACGTGTCCATGTTTTATCGCTCAGATATCCTACTATGGGCTGAATTACCAGACCGGTAACAG
This sequence comes from uncultured Bacteroidales bacterium, assembly GCA_964486145.1. Classification (GTDB taxonomy): domain Bacteria; phylum Bacteroidota; class Bacteroidia; order Bacteroidales; family JAAAOM01; genus CAZAMT01. Next base: position 14,014 of record CAZAMT010000008.1, on the reverse strand, counting down.
GGGCCGCAATCCACAGGATAGGGATTTGTTCTATCTCCGCACCAAGGGTCTGAAATATACGGCTTACATTTCCATTCTGTAATCCAAATCCGAATTGAATGCCAAAAAAGCCGAAGCTCATGTTCCAAATCTGCCAAAATGATAATTTAGGCTTACGCATAATTTTAATTTTAATGATTGTGCTTAAATCTGCTTTAATTGCACAAATGATTAATGCAACAAAATAAATTTATTTTGCAAAAGCCATAAAATCTAACCGGATTTTCTACTATTGGGAAATAGTACTACAAATATATAAACAATTATTTATAAAAGTCAAAATATCATTGACTTAACCTGGTTGTATTACCAGCTCCATCTTCTGTAACTCCCATTTCAAACGTTTGCGGAATTATAAAAAATGTTATAAAATATGTATTATGCCCCTATCTTTCTCAAACTATCATGTGTGAAATTTGGATTAACAGGCCTCGTGGATTCTCTGATTATGAGGGTGGTTGGCAAAACTTCAGTTACAGGATCCCTAAATTCTATGTCTGAGGTAATACGGTCAAGTAAAATATCTGCAGCTTTTTTACCAAGTTCAAACCCATGCTGACTAACTGTTGTAAGCGGCGGATCAGTTACAGTTGCTACAAGCCCGTCAGTAAATCCAATAACAGAAACATCTTCAGGTACCCGAAGATTTAATTTTTTCAATGCTTTTAATATTCCGGTTGCAGTAAGATCATTGACTGCAAAAATGGCATCTGGTGGTATTATCGACTTCATCATTTTTTCAGTCATCGCCAGGGCATCATCATGTGTGTCGCACTTTACAATTAAGGCATCATCAACAGGTAAACCGTTTTTCTCCAAAGCGGAAATATAACCACGCTGCCTGCGATATCCGATTTGCATGTGTTGTGGGGCCGCAAAATGCGCAATACGTGTGCAACCGGTTTTTATCAAATACTCAACTGCTTCCAAAGCACCGGTAAAATCATCTACCACTACTTTGTCTGTTTCAATTTGGTCACAAACCCGGTCGAAAAAGACGAGGGGAATATCATTTTTCATTAATTCGCTAAAGTGCGAGAAACGGTGAGATGTTTTGGCAACAGAAACTAAAACACCGTCAACCCTGCTTGATATTAATGAATGTGTGTTTAAAACCTCCCGCTCATAATCTTCATTTGATTGAAATATCATAACGTTATAGCCTTTTTCCATCGCAATTTCCTCAATTCCTGAAATCACTGATGAAAAGAAATGATGAACCATTTCCGGCACAATTACACCTATAATATGCGTTTTTCGGTTGCGCAGGCTTAGGGCAATTGAATTGGGTTTATAGTTTAGTTTTTCAACAAGCTCTTTCACCATCCGCTTTGTTTCCAGGCTAATATCGGGGTGATCTTTCAAAGCGCGGGAGACGGTAGAGGGAGAAACACCCAGTTCACGGGCAATATCTTTTATGGTTACCGGATGTCTGTTCATTTTCTTAATTTATAAGTTAGCAGTTCAAAGTTTTGTCAAACATTGTCCGGTAAACCGGAAAGAAAAACTATAATTTATCATTATTAATAATTATTTAAAGTTAACAACTGGAAGGCATTAAAATTTCAAAATGTTAGTTAAAGAATTTTATGTTTTTTAACATAAATTGTAATGCTCACAACATCAATGTGTTATAAAACACATCCAAAATATGTTACAACAAACGTTTGCGGAAACGATTGCGGAGAATTATCACGGTTTTTACTTAACTATTTAGGCATACAATCTGTTTATCATGTAACTTGGTATAGTAAACTACATAAAATGTTGATTTCAGCCATTGGGAAATAGTGCAGGTATCAATGTTAAAATTTAAAACTTAAACAACTATGAAAAAATTATTTTCGCCTAAAAAGGCATTTGTTTTTTTTATAAGTATGCTCTTTCTCACCCATACTTATGCACAAACCCGAACCATTACAGGAGTTGTAACCGATGCAGCAGATGGCTCGCTGATGCCGGGAGCAGCAGTGATAATCAAAGGTACCACTATGGGTACATCCACGGGTATTGATGGGGATTTTACCCTACAGGCTTCAAATGGAGATATTTTAACTGTGTCTTTTGTAGGTTACGAAACAGCCGAGGTTCCGGTAGTGGCAAATAAGGATGTATATAATATTTCGCTTCAACTGTCAACGGTTGATATTGGCGAAGTTGTTCTTATTGGCTATGGAACCGCAAAAAAAGATGATGTTACCGGCTCTATTTCTGTAGTAGAAAGTGATGAGTTTAACCGTGGGTCTTTTGCCTCTCCTCAGGAGCTCTTTACAGGTAAAATTGCCGGGGTACAAATTACGAACGATGGAGGTGCCCCTGGCGCTAAATCTACCATACGTATCAGGGGTGGTTCTTCTCTGACTGCAAGCAACGACCCGCTCATTGTAATTGATGGAGTGCCTGTGGCACAAACAGATGTGGCCGGAATGCGCAACCCTCTTAATACCATCCACCCCAGCCAGATTGAATCGATTACGGTTTTAAAAGATGCCTCGGCGACAGCCATTTATGGATCACGTGCCTCAAACGGTGTAATCATCATTACTACCAAAGGTGCTGGCGGTGACAAGCCAATCAGCCTTAGCTATAATGGGTCTGTATCCCTGGATACACGATACAACCAGATAGATGTTTTAACCGGTGATGAATACAGAAGTCTTATCGGAGAAAGATTCGGCACTGATTCTGAAGCTTATTCTTTATTAGGCGATGCCAATACCGACTGGCAGGATGAAGTGTTTGAAAATGCATTCAGCACTGATCATGCCTTAAGCGCTAATGGAACAGTTGCCAATATTCCTTACGGGGCTTCTGTAGCTTATAGCAATAAAGAGGGATTACTGAAAACCACAAGCCTCGAAAGATTTACAGGTTCAATTAATGTATCACCTTCATTACTGGATGACCATCTTAAGGTTAACCTGAACCTCAAAGGTATGACTATAGATAACCGGTTTGCCGAAAATGCAGCCATTGGTGCTGCAACAGCCTTTGATCCTACTCAACCCGTTTTCAATGATTCGCCTTATGGCGGATACACCACATGGTTGCAAAACAATGGTGATCCCATTACCATTGCAACTTCAAACCCTGTCGCCCGGTTATATATGAGAGAAGATGTTTCTGATGTCCAGCGAAGTATTGGCAACCTGAAATTTGATTATTCATTTCATGGTCTGCCTGAGCTAAAGGCTACGGTAAACCTTGGATATGATTATTCTGATTCAGATGGTTATGTATTAGTAGACTCAGTTGCTCCCTGGGCTTATACCAATCGTGGGGAAAGTAAAATATACACACAGAGCAGACGCAACCAGTTGCTGGATGCTTATCTGAATTACAACACTGGGATAGGTGCTAATAGCAATCTTGAAGTAACTGCAGGGTATTCTTACGAGCATTTTAAAGTGGAAGAGGATTTTGAAGTCGTACTCAATTATGCTGAAGAAGATACCATTAACCCCGCCAATGACGACCCAACCGAATCATATATTATATCGTTTTTTGGAAGAGCCAACTATTCATTTCTTAACCGGTATAATTTTACATTTACCCTGCGCCAGGATGGTTCATCCCGTTTTTCGCCAGAAACCCGCTGGGGACTCTTCCCATCTGCCGCATTTGCATGGAATATCAGCCGTGAACCCTTCATGGAGAGTGTCGCTGAACTGTCAAACCTAAAACTTAGGTTAGGTTATGGGGTTACCGGACAACAAAATATTACCGATAATGATTATCCCTTTCAAGCATTATATACGCAGAGTTTTAATGATGCACGGTATCAGTTAGGAGATCAATTTTATTACACCAACCGTCCGGAAGGATATGACGCCAATATAAAGTGGGAAGAAACCATCACCTATAATGCAGGATTGGATTATGGATTGTACCGCAACCGGATCAATGGTAGTCTCGATTTCTACCACAGGATAACAGAAGACCTGATAAATCAAATTCCTGTACCTGCAGGCAGTAACCTTACCAATGAGATTATTACCAACGTAGGCAACTTAACCAATACCGGGGTAGAATTTTCAATAAATGCAGGAATTATTTCCCGGCCTGATTTCACCTGGAATATTGGTTACAACATTACCGCTAACAGGAATGAAATAACCAAACTAACCGCCACAGATGATCCTAATTACCCTGGTGTATTTACAGGTGGAATTGCTGGTGGGGTAGGAAATAACATTCAAATCCACAGTGTTGACTATCCTTCTTTCTCATACTATGTTTACGAACAGGTTTATGATGAAAATGGGAAACCCATTGAAGGTTTGTATGTTGATCGTAATGAAGATGGTATTATTACGCTCGATGACCGTTATCATTTCAAAGATAAAGCACCTACGGTTTTTATGGGCTTTAATTCACAGGTCTACTTTAAAAATTTTGATTTTTCATTTGCCGGCAGGATAAATCTGGGAAATTATAACTACAACAATATTTATTCAAACCGTGGTACTTTTAATGATTTATACAATCCGGTTGGATATTTGAATAATGTGCATTCAAATGTTTATGCTACAGGATTTGAGAATTCGAGATTCTTCTCGGATTATTACGTTCACAATGCTTCTTTCATGCGGATGGACCACATCAGCCTTGGTTACACATTTGAAAATATTCTTGACGAAATGCTTCGTATGCGGATTTTTGCTACGGTAAATAATGCTTTTATTATCACTCCCTATGAAGGGCTCGATCCGGAGATAGAATCAGGTATTGATAATGAAGTATATCCGCGGCCACGTACCTTCATGTTTGGTGTAAGTGTAGACTTCTAATCAGATCATCAATAAAAAAACAATGAATAAAATATTGAAAAAAAAATAAAAACATTATGAAGACAACATATTTAAAATCAGTTTCCGTGTTCATCATACTAGTGGTATTAACAGCCTCCTGTACAGACAGGCTAGATACCGTTCCTCTTGATGAGGATGTAACTACCTCAGAAGTAGTGTATAAAAATGTAACAGATTACAAGCAGGTATTGGCCAAAGTTTATGCAGGACTAGCCGTTAGTGGCCAACAAGGGCCTGCAGGAAAACCCGATATCAGTGGTATTGATGAAGGTTTCTCAACCTACCTTCGCCAGTTTTGGAAAGCCCAGGAATTAACTACCGACGAGGCAGTAATCGCCTGGAATGATGGTAATCTGCGCGACTACCAGGAAATGGACTGGTCTTCAACAAATGAATTTGTGACGGCCATGTATAACCGTATCTACTACCAGATAGCCCTTACCAATGTATTTATACTGGAAGCCGGAGACGGTAAACTAAGCAACAGGGGTATTTCAGGTACCGACAGAGAGGAAGTGCAAATGTTCCGCCGCGAGGCTCGTTTTATGCGCGCACTCAGCTATTGGCATGCCCTGGATATGTATGGCAGCGTACCTTTTGTAACTGAAGAAGATGGTGTAGGTGCCTTTTTCCCGGAGCAAATTTCAAAAGTTGATCTATTCAACTACATTGAAAGTGAATTGAAAGATATTGAAGCAGAAATGGTAGCACCGGGCCTGAATGAATACGGACGTGCCGACCAGGGAGCTGTGTGGTTTCTTCTTGCCAAATTATACCTGAACGCTGAAGTTTATATCAACGAACCCCGTTACACAGAATGTTTAACCTACTGTGAAAAAATCATCAATTCAAATGCTTATCAACTGGCCGATGAATATGCATATAACTTCCTGTCTGACAATTACCTATCACCTGAATTAATTTTCACTGTGAATTTTGACGGTAAAAATACACAGACCTGGGGTGGAATGACATTCCTGGTTCATGCCGCTGTAGGAGGGTCTATGGATATTACAGAGTTTGGCATTGACGGTGGCTGGGGAGGTCTCCGCACCACGCCTGAATTTGTTGACCAATTTGATGACATAAGTGGAAATACAGATTCTCGCGCCATGTTTCATACGGATGGACAGAATTTGGAAATTGACAACATGTTTACTTTTACAGATGGCTATGCCATTACCAAATATAAAAATGTAAACCGTAATGGCGTTGCCGGATCAGACCTCGTGTTTCCCGATACTGATTATCCGTTGTTTCGCTATGCTGATGTATACCTGATGTATGCTGAAGCCCAATTGCGCGGAGGTGGCGGTGATGCAGGTCTCGCCCTGGCATACGTAAATGAATTGCGAGAAAGGGCCTATGGCGGCAATTCCGGTAACATTGGAGCTGCCAATCTCACACTCGACTTTATTCTGGAAGAAAGGGCACGTGAGCTTTACTGGGAAGGACACAGACGTACCGACCTTGTACGCTACAATTTGCTTACCGGCTCGGACTATCTGTGGTCGTGGAAAGGTGGTGTGCAGCAAGGACGAGGCGCAGATGAGCGTTATGATCAGTTTCCTTTACCGGCTTCTGATGTGGCAGCAAATCCTAACCTGGAACAAAATCCTGCATATCGCTAATTATCTAAAAATTATTTAAAATGAAAAAAAATATGAAAACATTAAATATCAAAGGATTCATTCTTTTTGCTGCAGCAATAATTATGTTTACAGCATGCGAAGAAAATGATTTTCAGCCTGTTGTAGGTAATTTTGATGCTCCTGTGCTAAAATCATCCTCTGTATCTGAGCTTACCATTACGGAAGAAACTCAAAATGACACATTGATTGCCTTTGACTGGGACGCGGCTGATTATGGTTTTCCAGCAGCCGTTATCTATACCATTCAGTTTGATAATGCAAGTAATAATTTCAGCAATCCAGGAAGCTTTGGTACTACCGGAAAAACGAGTGTTTCCTATACCGGAAATACCATTAACCAGGCACTGCTGAACATGGGAATGCCAGCCAATGAAGCTGCTGACCTTGAAATAAGGATTAAAGCTGAGTTGCATGAAACACTTGACACCCTTTATTCTGAAACAATGCCTCTCACAGTAACTCCTTTTAAGAAAGAAAAGCGAAACTATTTTGTAGTTGGTCAGCATATAGGCTGGGATAATAAACAGGCACAAAGAATGTATAAGGACCTACCAGGGCAGCAATATGAGCGCTATCTTTACCTTCCAGCCGTTGATCAGGGATTCAAAATATTACCTGACTCTGCTTCATGGGATGGTGATTTGGGCGATGACCCGGCCAATCCAGGCATGCTCATCGCGGATGATGAAAATAACATGACCGTATCAGAACCAGGCTTCTGGCTGCTTAAAATTGACATGGCAGATATGACCTGGGAAGCCAATAAGGCTGAATGGGGCGTTATTGGCTCCGCCACACCAACCGGATGGGATAGCGATACTGATTTTGTTTACGATGAGACTGAAGATGTGTTGAAAGTAACACTGGATTTAACGGCTGGTGAAATTAAATTCCGTGCCAATGATGACTGGACACTTAACTATGGTGACGTGGATGGCGACAATGTACTGGATACAGAGAATGATAATAACATTTCTGTTCCGGAAGCCGGAAACTACACCATTATTCTGGATTTTAACCCGCCAGAATATACGTACCAGCTTATAAAAAATTAGTTTAGGTGTAAAAAGGTTGAAATGTGCTTTCTGCAATAAGCAGAGACACATTTCTACTAATTATAATAATGTGAATATGTAAAATAAATTGATTACTGGCTTAAAACAAATACATTAACCACGAATTCACAAATTTAAAATCACACTTTTCTACTGAACAATAAAAACATCTAAGATCAATTATAAAATGGATTCTATCTTAAAAATCAATAGGCTTTTCATTCGTGAATTCGTGGTCTATTATAAAACAGTTTGCTAAAAATATTTATACTCAGTAACTAATTCTTAAGCTTAATTAAAAGGTAAATAATAACTTTATGTGGTTCACGTAACAACTGAATAACAGCCTTGTAATTGATTAATATTTAAAACATTAATCTTTTGAACAGTTTAAACGTCCAGTTATCAACTTTAATGATACCACAATGAAATATATCAATTATAAAATCATAATATACTTATCATTTTTTCTACTGGCACAATCACTGCTGGCACAAATTGAAAGAGTTGAACCATCCTTTTGGTGGGCAGGCATGCAAAATCCCAATCTTCAGCTCATGATCTATGGCGAAAAGGTAGCTGAAAACAGTGTGCACATAAACAACAAAAACATTTCGCTCAAAGCAGCAACTACTTTAGGTAATCCCAACTATCTCTTTGTAGACCTTCTCCTGAGCAGGAATACTCCCCCGGGGAAATTTGAAATTATTCTGAAGAAAGATGGAAAAGTCACATCCAGCATTAATTATCAGCTTTATGAAAGGGAGTTTGGCCCTGATTTACCAGGATTCAACAATTCCGATGTTATGTATCTGATTATGCCCGACCGTTTTGCAAATGGAGACCCCACAAATGACAGTCATCCTGACATGGCAGATAAACTAAATCGTGAGGATCCCTATGGCCGGCACGGTGGTGACATAAAGGGTATACGAAACCACCTGGATTATATTGCTGATATGGGCTATACAGCCATCTGGTTAAATCCTTTGCTGGAAAATGATCAGCCTGAAGCTTCCTATCATGGTTATGCCACTACAGATTTTTACCAGGTTGACCGGCGGTATGGCAGCAACGAAGAATACCGTGCACTGGCAAAAGAAGCGAGAGAAAAAGGCTTAAAAATTATCATGGACATGATATTTAACCACTGCGGCACCGGCCATTGGTGGATGGATGATTTACCGTCCGATGACTGGATCAATCACTATCCTGATTTTTTCATTACAAACCACCGTAGAACAGTAAATCAGGATCCGCACGCCAGTGCATATGACACTGAAAGAATGATAGAAGGATGGTTTGTGCCTGAGATGCCTGATCTGAATCAGCAAAATCCTTACCTTGCCAATTATCTCATACAAAACAGTATATGGTGGATTGAATACCTGGGGCTGGCAGGCATACGCATGGATACCTATCCTTATCCTGATAAATATATGATGGCGGAATGGAACAGAAGGGTTTTATATGAGTACCCGTACTTTAACATTGTGGGCGAAGAATGGAGTGAAAACCCCGCCATCACCTCCTACTGGCAGGCCGGACAAATCAATCCCGATGGCTATGAACCTCATATGCCCAGCGTGATGGATTTCCCATTGCAAAGTGCTTTAAGCAAGGCCCTGAATGAACCGGAAGACTGGGGAACAGGCTGGATTACCCTTTACCGTATGGTAGCCAACGATTTTTTGTACCCTAACCCTTATAATTTAGTGGTATTTCCTGATAACCATGACATGGCACGCTTTTATATGCAGGTTGGTGCAGACCTGGAATTATATAAAATTGGCCTGGCATACATCCTAACCACAAGAGGAATTCCGCAGATTTTTTACGGAAGTGAGATGCTCCTCACCCACTCCAGTGCCAATGAACATGGAGACATCCGTAAGGATTTTCCCGGAGGTTGGCCCGGAGATGAAGTTAATGCCTTTACCGGAGAAGGCTTAAATGAGGATCAGGAAGATATCATGAACTACATTTCCACCCTTTTAAACTGGAGAAAAAATAATCCTGCAATTCACAATGGCAAATTATTGCATTTTGTACCTGAAAATGGCGTTTATACCTATTTCAGGTTTAACAGCACAGAAAAGGTGATGATTGTGCTGAATAAAAGTATAGAAGATGTGCCGTTGTCGCTTGAACCTTTCAGGGAAATTTTTCCTGCAGAAACCTCAGGCAGGGATGTGATTACCGGCAAAACCTACAACCTTAAAGATGAACTGGTAATACCAGCACGAACGCCCTTAATTCTGGAATTAAATGAATAAAAAATTGTTTATGAAAATTGATATAAGAATAGTTTTACTAAGCCTGCTTTTTCTTTCGGTATCTCTGGATGGGAAGGCACAGGTAATAACCACTGCCCCGGCACTTCCAATTGAAAACGATGCTGTTACCCTCACATTTCATGCTGACCAGGGGAACAAAGGGCTTATGGATTTTACAGGTGATATATACGCCCATACCGGTGTAATTACCAATAAAAGCACCTCAGGCAGCGACTGGAAATACGTGCAGGCAGAATGGAACGAAAATACGACCCGGTTGAAACTCACACGTATTGAACCCAACACATACAAACTCTCCCTTACACCCACTTTACGTGAATTTTACAATGTGGCTGAAGGAGAAACGATTGAACAGCTTGCCTTTGTTTTTCGAAACAGCGACGGAAGCAAAACAGGCCGTAATGCAAATGGTGGTGATATTTTCGTGGATGTATTCCAGGAAGGGCTGAATGTTTCGTTTAATAAACCGTCAAATAATTTTTCTATTATACTTCCCAACACTTCCATTGCAGTGGAGATTGTAGCCACAGGAAATGATGAAATAAAGTTATACCTGGATAATTCACTGATAAAAACGGTTTCAGGAAATCTTCTGGAGCATTCACTGGCAGCGCAACCGGCAGGTACACATGAGATAGTAGCGGTAGCTTCAAACGCAGAAGAGAGTATTTCTGATACCGCCTGGTTTCTGGTGCATGCCACACCGGAAAGCGAACCTATGCCTGCCGGTACAAAAGCCGGCATTAATTACCTTGACCAAACTTCTGTAATACTTTCGCTTTACGCCCCGGGCAAAGATTTTGTCTACCTTCTTTCCAGCCTTAATAACTATACACCGGATGATTCATGGCAGTTGGAAAAAGACGGCGATTATTTCTGGATACAGATAGATAATCTCACTTCAGGCAAAGAATATACCTACCAGTACCTGGTTGACGGAGAAATCCGCATTGGTGATCCCTATGCAGACAAAGTGCTTGATCCTTCCAATGATAAATACATAGAAGAAAGCACTTACCCAAACCTGATACCTTACCCTGAAGGAAAAACCACAGGCATTGTTTCAGTTTTTGAACCCGGACAAGCCCATTATCAATGGCAAAATACTGACTTCATCCCGCCAGAACCGGAAAATCTGATCATTTATGAATTGTTGCTGCGCGACTTTATTGCAGCTCATGACTGGGAAACCCTTACTGATACACTTCACTATTTTACGGAATTAGGTGTAAATGCTATTGAACTCATGCCCTTTAACGAATTTGAAGGCAATGAGAGCTGGGGATATAATCCATCGTATTATTTTGCCCCCGATAAATATTACGGACCCAAAGAGGATTTGAAGGCTTTTATTGATTCCTGTCATGGGCGTGGCATCGCTGTAATCATGGATATGGTGCTGAATCACTCCTATAGCCAGTCGCCCCTGGTACAGCTATATTTTGATCCTCAGGCAGGCGACTGGGGACAAGTAACCGAAGAAAATCCCTGGTATAATGTTACTTCGCCCAACACGGCCTTCTCATGGGGATACGATTTTGATCATGAAAGCCAGGCTACCAAAGATTTTGTGGATCGTGTAAATGCATACTGGCTCACAGAATACAACATTGATGGCTACCGCTTTGATTTTACAAAGGGATTTACCAACACCCTGGGCGATGGCTCTGCATATGATGCTGCACGTATTGCTATTTTAAAGCGCATGTCCGATGAAATTTGGGAGGTAGACCCTGATGCTTATGTTATCCTGGAACATTTTGCTGCCAACGATGAGGAAATTGAACTTTCTGATTATGGCATGCTCATATGGGGAAATATGAATTGTCCTTATAATCAAGCCACTATGGGGTTCGCTTCCGGGCCCTGCGCGTGGAATTTCAGTGGCATTTCCCACGAAGCACGGGGCTGGAATAACCCTTACCTGGTGGGCTACATGGAAAGTCATGATGAAGAACGCCTGATGTACAAAAATCTCACCTATGGAAATGAATCAGGAGATTATTCCATACAGGACAAGATTACCGCCATGCGGAGAGTGGAACAGGCCGCCGCATTTTTCTTCCCGGTTCCGGGCCCGAAAATGATCTGGCAGTTTGGCGAAATGGGCTACGATGTATCCATTGATTACAACGGACGTGTGGGGAACAAACCCATTCGTTGGGTATACTACCGAAGCAATAACAGACTTCGCGAGGCCTTTGGTGACCTGATTGATTTCCGCCTGGAACATAGCGAAATTATTAATAACGGCGATTTTTCCATTGATGCCTCGGGTGCTGCCAAGCATATTGCTATCGATCACCAGGATATGAATATCCGTATAATAGGGAACTTTGACGTGAAAAGCGCAGATGTTTCAGGCAATTTCAGCCAGACCGGCTGGTGGTATTCCTATTTTGGAGGCGACTCCATCAATGTGACCGATCTGAACATGACTTTTGAAATGGAACCAGGCGAATACCGTATATTCACTACTAAAAATGTGAGCATTCCTGAGCTCCCGCTCAAAACTCCTTTTAATCGCAACGCGTACGATGTGAAAGTATTCCCAAACCCAGTTGAAAACCACGTTACGGTGGAAAGCCCACAAAAAATCAACCGTGTAAATATATTTGATATTTCAGGCAGAAATGTAATGGTGTATGAAATGTCCGCATCGGGCAATCAGACATTCGACCTAAAAACCTTGCCCGCAGGAACTTATATGCTCCAGATAATACCTGCAGACGATAATCACCCCACTCGTTATAAAAAGGTGTTAAAACGGTAACCAATAGTTATATTTTATGGCAAATGCCAGTGTTCCTGCAGGAGCACTGGCATTTTTTTAAACCGGATCTGTCTAATAGACTAGCATCCTTTTATTTCATGAACCTAAAAAATTGAGAGGGACAGCTTTATGGCATTATTCAGAAATGAAAAAATCATTAACATGGTAGTAAAAAGTATCCGAAGTTTATGCAACATATTATTCACATTAGCGTTTTTTAGCTGCACCCCCACCGAAGAAACTAATTTCAAAATATCAGAAAAAATGGATGAGGTCATTAATGAAGTCCTCAATAGCATCAACCCATCCGAGAAACCTGATGGCAGCATTGATCTGATTGCATTTTCGGGGCAGGAACCCGACACTGCAGGCACATATGGTTTTCAGGCAGATATTAACCGGGCCATTGATTCGCTTGCCGCTGCCGGTGGCGGAACCCTTGTTTTTCCATATCCCGAAACAGAAGATGAGGAAAAAACGGTACTAACCTATCGAATTAAAGAACCCATTATGTTAAAAAGCAACATTGGAATTAAGTTTGACCGTTCGCTGCTCATACAGTTTGAATTCGATCCTCCCGCTTACCGGCCTGGTGGAAAGGGAGTTTTGAGCCTTTATGGAGGCACTACACTATTCACGCATAGCCCCCTTATCAGAGGGTTTAATCTGGAAAATATCTCCATAAGCGCTACTGAGGGGGAGGGTCCGTTGCCGGTAATAAATGGTGACGGCAAAAAATGGCGTGAGTGGGAAGTTCAGGGAAACCGGCCCGCGGTGGCCAGAATGATAGCAGTGCTTCCTACATTCGTGCAAAAGAAATTAATTATGCCGGCATCCCCATTCCAGAGCGTAGATTTGATACTGAATATCTGCGTCCATCCATTATGCAGTTTTTCCTTTGTAAAAGAGTGTTGGTGGAAGATGTAAAACTGGTGAACTCCCCATTCTGGACGGTGCATCCGCTTTTCTCTGAAAACATGACTTTTAGAGGCATTGAATTTGAAGCCCTGGTAGACAATAACGATGGTATCGACCCGGAATCATCACGATACATCTTAATTGAGGATGTAAAATTTCATTATGCTAATGATAACGTGGCCATTAAAGCCGGTCGGGGATAAAGAAGGAAGAGAAGGAGCTGACATCACAGGCACAAAGCTGGCTGGAATAGAATCGTATTACATAAATGAAGGAAAAATTGGCGGACCTGCTGAATATGTTGTTGTGCGAAACTGCGATTTCAGAGGCCATTATGCTATCTGCATTGGCAGTGAAATGTCGGGTGGAGTTAATAACATTTATGAGTTCAGTTTAAAAACATCCTCTATTTACAGTTCGCATTGTTGGCATATTTAACGTGGCATCACCTTTCGGATAAAAATATTCA
>CAZAMT010000007.1:26517-40886 GCA_964486145.1 uncultured Bacteroidales bacterium | reverse complement strand
CGTTAGAGGAACGTTCAGTAAAATACGATGTTCTCTATGCATCAAAATGGCCTCAACCGAAAAAATAATGGAAAAGGCTTTGACAATACTTCTCATTGATGGATTTGTCATCGTTACAATGAGCATGGCAGGTGCATTTCATTACTCAATGTTTAATTTATCTTTTGCTTCCTCAGTTAACTGTGATTTTTTAATTTTTCCAGCAAACAAGAGCATTACACCACCAAAAATGAGCATGAAAATTCCCGACCAGAGATTTATATTAATATCCAGCGAAATATTATAAATATTACTATCAGCTGTTATCAACCCAAAAATGGTTAATAATAAACCAAAAAGAACAAACATTAACCCGATTGGAAGTTTTATATCAAGTCCCATAATTCAAATTTTTATTGTTTAACAATTTTCTACCAGAACATAATACTTAAGATGATTGCAATGATAGCCACAATAACCGACAACGTAATTGGATTGCCCAACCAAGTTTTACTGTCATCAATAGTTTTAGGTGTTAACTGGTAAACCAGGCCTTTAAGTTCGTCATCCGTCTTTGTTCTTTTCGTTAACAACGAAATACCAATCGTCATTACCAGAGCCACGCCGAACGCCACAATTGCAATCCAGAAATTCTGGGCCATTTCACTTGGGAATTCATGTAAAACTGTTCCCATCCAGCCACCTTTTACAAGTGTAGTGGCGCCTGCCGGCTGTGTCAATCCATGCACAACTGTTGCTGAGAATGTTCCTGACAGCAGGCCCCAGAATGCTCCATGGCCTGTAGTGCGTTTTGTGAACATACCCATAAGGAAAGCAGCAAAAAGCGGGGCGTTAATGAATGCAAAAATTAACTGAAGGAAATCCATTACATTGTTGAATAAAGCTGCAACGTACGCAGTAAGAATACTCACGGTAACCCCCACTATGGTTGTTATCTGGCCAACTTTCAGATAGTGCTTGTCTGATTTTCCGGGTACGATATAGCTTTGGTAAATGTCATAGGTAAATACAGTATTAAATGCAGTAACATTACCTGCCATACCCGACATGAACGAAGCCATTAGCGCTGTTAATCCCAAACCCAGCACACCTGTCGGTAAGTATCTTTTCAGAAGCATCGGTATTACGAGGTCATAGTCATATCCTGTTCCTTTGGTTGGAAGCTCAAACGATGCGTCCCCCATGTTAAGCAGAGCAATGGCGATCATACCAGGGACAATAACCAAAAAGGGAAGGAACATTTTTGGAAATGCACCAATCAACGGAGTACGCCTGGCTGCACTCATTGATCCGGCGGCCATGGCACGCTGAACCACCAGGAAGTTGGTACACCAGTATCCAAAAGATAATACAAAGCCTAAACCGAGGATGATACCCATAGCACCTCCCATCTCATGCTCCGGGCTTATATATTTCCATGAATGCGCCAGTTCGGGACGTATGTTATCAACAAGTCCTTCCCAACCACCTACATGGTAAAGTCCAATAAGTACCAGTGGCAAAAACCCAATGACAATAAGGAAAAACTGCAGAACTTCATTGTAAATTGCGGAACTTAAACCACCAAGATACGTGTATACCAGTACGATTACCGCTGAAATTATCAAACTCATATGAAAATTCCAACCCAGTAGATTTTCCATAAGCAAAGCAAGAGCATACATCGAAATACCACTGGAAAATATGGTCATGACGGCAAATGAAAATGCATTAAATCCTCTTGTTTTTTCGTCAAACCGGAGTTTAAGATATTCCGGCACGGAGCGTGCTTTGGAGCCATAGTAAAAAGGCATCATGAAAATGGCAAGAAAAATCATGGCCGGGATAGCTCCAATCCAGTAGAAATGGACCGTTGCCATTCCGTATTTAGCTCCTGATGCTGCCATACCAATTACTTCAAGCGCTCCAAGATTTGCGGAAATAAACGCCAATCCTGTCACCCAGGCAGGTAAAGAACGACCGGCCTCAAGAAAAGCCGAAGCGTTTTTCATGTACTTTTTTAGAGCGTAGCCAATTCCCAGAACGAAAGCAAAATAGATAAGCATGATCAACTTATCGATCCACGTGAGAGCAAAGGTTGTTTCCATATTTAAATATTTAGTTTAGATATTGCCTGTTCCATATTCTGATTGAAAAGCACAAAAATATGAATTAATTGCAATTTGCAAACAAACGACTTTATTTACACAAGAAATGCCTTAAAATTTATTTTGCCTGTCGTTCATTTTGAACTCGTTAACTTATTTAAACCGGGTATAAATTTTTTTTATTTTTTTTATTAAAAAATATAATAAGCGTTATATTTACACTTATTAATTTGAACTAAAACTACCAAAATGGCAACACTTGACTGGATTGTTCTCGGTTTGTTTTTCATTGTTTTATTTGGAATTGTTTGGTGGGTTATTCGCCAAAAGGAAGAAACATCGGCAGATTATTTTCTGGCAGGGCGTAATGCCGGATGGATAGCAATTGGTGCATCCATTTTTGCTTCAAACATTGGTTCGGAACACCTTGTTGGACTTGCCGGAGCAGGCGCTGAAAGCGGAATGGCTATGGCCCACTGGGAAATGCACGGCTGGCTTATTCTTATTTTGGGTTGGGTGTTTGTCCCGTTTTATTCCCGGAGCAAAGTATTTACCATGCCTGAATTTCTTGAAAGGCGCTTTAATTCTGCTTCACGGACATTTTTGTCAATTATCTCTCTGGTGAGTTATGTTTTGACGAAAGTTGCTGTAACCGTTTATGCCGGTGGTGTTGTATTTAAAGATGTATTCGGAATTGATACACTTTGGGGCATCGACTTTTTCTGGATTGGCGCCATTGGGCTTGTGGTTGTGACTGGCATCTATACCGTTATTGGGGGAATGAAATCAGTTTTGTACACATCCGTGCTACAAACACCGGTATTGTTGCTTGGAAGTATTGTAATTCTGATTGTAGGTCTATCTCAGTTGGGAGGTTGGGGTGAACTCATGGAAATTACCAGGGCAACAAAAACAGCCCAGGGAGATTCTATGGCAAGTTTAATGCGTTCAGCGAATGATCCTGAGTTTCCATGGACCGGCGTGATTTTAGGATCAGCCATCATTGGATTTTGGTACTGGTGCACGGACCAATACATCGTGCAACGGGTATTAACCGGACGGGATCAAATGCAATCCCGCAGAGGGGCCATATTCGGAGCATACCTAAAGCTGTTGCCGGTATTTATTTTCCTGATTCCCGGAATGGTAGCTTTCGCGCTTCATCAAAAAGGGCTTCTTGAATTATCGTCCCCCGATGCCGCGTTTTCAACACTGGTATCAACATTGCTGCCGGTTGGTGTAAAAGGAGTTGTTATCGGCGGATTGATTGCAGCCTTAATGAGTTCGCTTGCATCTTTGTTTAACTCCTCTTCCATATTGTTTACTGTAGACTTTTATAAACGGTTTAAACCGGATTCGTCTGAGAAGCACCTCGTTTTTGTTGGCCGGGTTGCAACGGCAGTTATTGTGGTACTTGGAATATTATGGATTCCGGTGATGCGTCAAATAGGTAAGTACCTGTACGCCTACCTGCAGGATGTGCAGTCCCTGCTTGCACCGGGTATTGCCTCTGTATTCCTGTTGGGTGTATTCTGGAAAAGAGCAACACCGGCAGCCGGTTTTGCAGGGCTTGCCACAGGTTTTGTTTTGGGTATGACACGACTGGTTCTGAATGTATTTTCGGAGAGCATTAACCCGGATGGAATCATATACAAAATATTTCTTCAACATAACTGGCTCCATTACGAGATTTACCTGTTTGCCCTTTGTCTTCTGGTGATTGTTGTGGTATCATTTGCAACAAAACCGGTTGTTAGAGCTGAACTGGCAGGATTGACCTATGGCTCGGCAACAGAAGAACAAAAACTTGAAACCCGGACAAGCTGGAATCACTGGGATGTTATTCATACCATTATTATCATTGCAATCATCATTGGTTTCTATATCTATTTCTGGAATTAACACGTCCGGGAATTATGCATGTTAACTATTACAGGGAGCACGAGAAGTTTTATCTTGCAGTAGATTGTATCATTTTCGGATTTGATAACGAAAAGCTGAAACTGCTGTTGATTGAGCGGAACTTTGATCCGTGCAAAGGACAGTGGTCTTTGATGGGAGGGTTTTTAAAAAACAATGAGAATCTGGATAATGCTGCCCAGCGCATATTGCATGAATTAACAGGATTGTCGAATGTTTATCTCGAGCAGCTTTATGTCTATGGTAAAGTTAACAGAGACCCCGGGGAGCGTGTGATTTCTGTTGCTTATTATGCCCTCATAAGGGTTGATAAATATCATGAAGAACTTGGTGAGAAATACAATGCCCGATGGTTTGATATTGCAAATTTCCCGGATTTGGTTTTTGACCATAATCATATGGTTGATAAGGCATTACGCCGATTGAAACGAAAAACGAGAATTCAACCCGTGGGATTTGAACTGTTGCCAAAAAAATTTACCATTCCGCAGCTTCAGAAATTATATGAGGCTATCCATCAACAGGTACTGGATAAGCGCAATTTTCGGAAGAAAATATTATCATTTGGTATATTGAATAAGCTGGAGGAAAAAGACAGGGAATCGTCAAAAAAGGGAGCGTTTCTTTACGAGTTTAACCCGGAGAAATACGACATATTGAAGGACAGGGAAATGCATTTCGAAATATAAATTTCAATAAAGCCCTGAAGATCATCATTTCTTCAGGGCTTTACAATGCCTTTTACAATGAACCGGTCATTTTTTTCGGATCAACCCAATCATCAAATTGCTCTGCACTGAGATAACCCAGTTCAATAGCTGCTTCTTTTAGCTTCTTGTTTTCTTGATATGCTTTTTTTGCAATTTCGGCGGCTTTTTCGTATCCAATGTGCGGATTTAGTGCTGTAACCAGCATTAGCGAATTGTCAAGATGTTCCTGGATACGTTCGGTATTCGGACGCATTCCGAAGCAACAGTTGTCAGCACTGGCACGGCAGGCATCAGCAAGTAGCTGCGCGGATTGCAGGAAGTTGTAAATCATCACAGGTTTAAATACGTTAAGTTCAAAATGCCCGTTGGATCCAGCTACACTGATGGTAGTGTCGTTTCCTAAAATTTGACAGCAAACCATTGTTAATGCTTCAATTTGTGTCGGATTAACTTTACCGGGCATGATGGAAGAGCCTGGTTCATTTGATGGAAGTACCAACTCACCAATACCTGATCGGGGCCCTGATCCCATGATCCGGATATCATTGGATATTTTCTTGATACTTACGGCCAGTTGCTTGATTGCACCATGCGTCTCAACGATGGCATCGTGTGCAGCAAGCGATTCAAATTTATTTTCAGCAGTAACAAATGGTTTTCCGGTTAAAAGAGCAATTTGTTTTGCAACTTCATCAGTATATCCTTTTGGCGTATTCAATCCCGTGCCCACGGCAGTACCGCCAAGGGCCAACTCAGAAAGGTGGGGCAGTGTATTTCGCAACGCCCTTAATCCATGTTCCATCTGCGAAACATAACCTGAAAATTCCTGTCCAAGTGTTAAAGGTGTGGCATCCATCCAGTGCGTACGGCCAATTTTAACAACATCTTTGTATTTCTCACGTTTTTCTTTCAACCCTGCCAACCAGTGTTCCAGCGAGGGGATGAGGTGGTCAACAACTTTAATATATCCGGCAATGTGCATGGCTGTTGGAAAAGTATCATTGGAGGATTGCGATTTGTTTACATCATCATTGGGATGGATAAATTTTTCAGAATCATCAAGCTTACCGCCTCTGAGGACCTGTGCACGATTTGCTATTACTTCGTTAACATTCATATTCGATTGTGTGCCGGAACCTGTCTGCCAGATAACAAGTGGAAACTGGTCATCCAGTTTTCCTTCAATGATTTCATCACAAACCTTGCAGATGTAATCTTTTTTTTCTTCATCAAGGACTCCCAGCTTGTGGTTTGTGATGGCTGCTCCTTTTTTCAGATACCCGAATCCCCTGATGATTTCAATGGGCATACTGGCTTCGGGGCCAATCGGAAAATTTTGGATTGAACGTTGTGTTTGCGCTCCCCAATACTTATCAGCAGGTACTTCCACCTCGCCCATTGTGTCTTTTTCAATTCTGTATTCCATGTTTTTAATTTTTTGTATTTATTCTTCAACTTCAATAAAAATTTGTGTAAAATAGTGTACACCATCCTTATCAACCGCTATACCAACACCTGTATGCGTATAATCTCCTTCCATATTGTTTTTATGGTCATCGCTTTGCAACCAACCGGCAACAACAGCTTTTGCATTGTCATAGCCATACGATATGTTTTCTCCGGATCTGTTTATTCCTTGAATGGATTTTTGCAGATTATCGATACGTTCAGAAAAGCCATCGTGACTAAATGTGACGACATTTTTAACCATGTTTTTACTATGGTTTCTCGCTTGTTCAGTGATCTTATCATTTATGGCCAGTTCCCGAAGACCGATGGAAGCACGGTGTTCATTTACTTCCTTTACTACCTGATTTTCAAAAAACTGGTAAGGATAGGGACTTTTGTCTTTACTACAGGATGCAAATGCCAGCATACATACCAAAGAAATGGATAAGCCAATTTTCAGATTCATGTTATAACAATTTATCAATTTCTTCCGGTGGCTGTGCCAGGATAGCTTTATGATTTGACACCACCAGCGGACGTTGCAGTAGTTTTGGATTTTCCATGATGATGGTCTTCCATTCATCATCTGTAAATTTCTTACCTTTCAACTCCTTTTTGTACATTTCCTCCTGGGTTCGAATGATGTCGTGCGGTTTTTTATTTAGTTTCAGAAGAATCTCGTTCAATTGTTCTTTGTTAATGCCTCCTTTCAGGTAATGTATGATTTCGAAATCTTTGGATTTCTTTTCCAGATAAGCCAGCCCGGCCCTGCTCTTTTTGCACCTGGGATTGTGATAAATTTTCAGTGACATATGATTATTGTTTTCCTCCAAATTGCATTAAATATGCTTTGATGAAAGCTTCTAAATCGCCATCCATCACACCCTGGACATCTGAGGTTTCATGGTTTGTCCGATTATCTTTCACCATTTTGTATGGATGCATGACGTAACTACGGATTTGCGATCCCCATTCAATTTTCATTTTCTGGCCTTCAATTTCATCTTGTCTTTCTTGTCTTTTACGTAACTCGAGTTCATACAGGTGTGATTTCAAAATACGCATGGCATTTTCCTTGTTTTTTAGTTGTGACCGTGTTTCCTGGTTTTCAATGACCAGACCTGTAGGCTGGTGACGCAATCGAACGGCTGTTTCAACTTTATTCACATTCTGACCGCCTGCACCACTGGAACGATAGGTCTCCCAGGTTATGTCAGCGGGGTTTACATCAATTTCAATATTATCATCCACCACCGGTGAAACGAAAACCGATGCAAAAGAAGTATGCCTTCGGGCATTTGAATCGAAAGGAGATATTCGGACAAGGCGGTGAACGCCGTTTTCACTCTTCAGGTTACCATAGGCGTAATCACCCGTAAATTCAAGGGTTACCGATTTAACGCCTGCTTCATCCCCCGCCAAATAATGAATTTCCTTCACCTTGTATTCATTTCGTTCGCCCCAGCGAATGTACATGCGCATGAGCATCTCGGTCCAGTCCATGCTTTCGGTTCCGCCGGCACCAGCATTAATTTTCAAAATGGCACCCAGTATATCTTCATCATTGCTGAGCATGTTTTTAAATTCAAGGTCTTCAATTTTCCTGAGAACAGTGTTGTACTGCTTTTCAACCTCTTCATCACTTGCCTCTCCTTCTTCATGAAAGTCAAGAAGTACCTTAAGGTCATCCGTTGCAGTGACCGCGCTCTGAAAATCATCCGTCCAGTTTTTAAGACTTGAAATTTCTTTCAGTTTTTGCTCAGCATTTTTCGGGTCATCCCAAAAATCAGGGGCTTGTGTTTTAAGCTCTTCTTCTTCTATCTGAATTTTCTTTTTATCGATGTCAAAGATGCCTCCTCAGCGCATCCTGACGCTCAACAAGGTCTTTTACCTGCTCGTTTGAAATCATAATTTTAATTTTTTGAAATGCAAAAGTATAAAATTTAGGTGTAAAAAAACAGGCAATCATGCGGGTTCGTGAAATCGAAATTTTTCCATGAAATCAGTAAGTAAGAAGGTCTCCTTCACCTGTTCTACTATATTTTATTACCGATGGGTTACCCCGATAATAAATATCACCGATATAGGATACATGCGCATGCAGCTCTTTTGTTGCATGCACAAAAGCATTGTTCGTGCCGGCATGGCGAATATTCACAACACCGGCCCGTAATCCCGAAAGGTCAAATAATCCAGCATGAGCAATGTTTACGGTTAGGGTATCTGTTTGTCCTGTTAAAATCACATCACCGGAACCGGACTTGCCATTGATTTTCAGATGGCGGGTATTCATTTCCAGTTGGATGTCACCATTGCCTCCCTGAACAACGATTTCAAATGATGGAGACAAGATGGTGTCAGTTGACAATACTGCACCACTCCCTTTGTAAATTAACCTGGATAGAAGATTGCAATGGATGTTTGCATTAATTTCATATTCGTAACCGCGTGCCCATTTACAAACATTGTGGTTCAACAGGTGCAACGTATTGTTAAATACCGACGATTCAATTTCGTCCATCAGGTTTTTGCCTGCACCGATTGTGATTTCTGAATCTCCATCCTGAATGAGGCTTGCATTGATATCATCTTCAAGTATAATGATTGAAAAATCACCGGGATATCTCGTCTGGTTTACTATATTGCCGGTACCTTCCATGCAATCGCCAATACTATCGCATCCCGCAATGAAAGCGGCCAGGATTTTCAAATAGAACAGATGTTTTAACCTCATTTGATAATGGTTTAGCATTTTGTTTTTCAGATGCGCACCCCCACGTACCAGTCGATGTAGTCACCAATAAAGAAAAAATGTGATTTATGCGCAAGGCCAATGAAAATTGACGGATGTATAAAATATTTGATTCCGAAACGGTTAAAAATTTTTCTTTTTGGTTCAAGCACTTTATTGTTGGTGTACATACCCATTTGAGCAACAATGTGCAAAGGGTAAACAATCATTTCGTGTGTCAGATGAAAAGCTTTTAGGTTATTGCTGATGTCCTTCTTCTTCAGTTCCTCCTTACCAAGCCATTTTCTTATATTTTCTTCATCGTAGATAAAGTCAAAACCACCTCCAATGTATTGCCACCGGGTAATCTTATATAAAATATCAGAGCTGATGGAGTAAATATAATATTTAGGTCCTTCAAAAGGCTTTGTTTCTTTTATACCAAATGAAGGGGTAATGGAAAAATTCAACTTTCGCTTTTCAGGGGTCGGTTTCGCTGTTTTTCTTATAACGGGATTTCGATTGGATTCATATTTTAATCCAAATGAAATCCCGGGAACGTTCATCCCGTCATTGGGCATGTTGGTTTCACCATTGGAGAAATGATTGAACAGCGGATTTACATTAACCGAAAAATGGTCATTGACTTTGTAACTGAATTCTCCAAGGAATCCGAAGGCAGCATTTATATGGGAGCTGTAAAAAAGATTTTTATGGTTTTCGGTACGGTGAAAGATTTTGGTAGCGTATGCCATACCAATGGAAGGCCTGAGATGGAAGCTAAATCGTTTCCATTCAATTATTCTGAAATTTATGTAAGGCATGGCAATGATTAAGCTACCAAGTTGATCCGGATTCTGAAGATGGATATACCACAATGACAAACCATGTTCAGGATAATTGTACAAGCTGTGCCAGGGCATGTTGCCACGTGTGTTATAGGCAATATCCAGGTTGGTTGGAAAAACATGGTTGCGGATGAGATGGTTATTGGCATTACTGACATCGGCAATGAAACCAAGTTGTTTTTTAACATTGAGGATGATCGGGAATGCTTCCTTTTCTTCATCCTTTTGAGCCGGGCTTTCCGTTAGAATAAAAACACTAAATATCAGCATCATGCTAATCCGTTTCATTCCTGGTAATTTTATCGATTGCATCAAATATTTTCTCGTTCTCAAAACCTCTTGACTGAAGAAATCGCACAGCTTTGGCCTTTTTCTCAAAATTTTTGCCTTTTAACGTTCTCCATTTTTCCTGAAGCAGTTTATCAACTAATGTATTGTACGCTTCATTATCAATCTCCAGGAATCCTTTTTCTATGTCCGTTTCCGATATACCTTTCTGTTTCAGGGCAATCTTAATTTTGATCTTTCCCCATTTGTTAATGGCAAATTTATCTTTAACAAATGCACGGCAATAGCGTTCCTCGTTAATGAAGTTGTTTTTTAACAGCGATTCACTGATTTTATCAATCCAATTGGCAGGTGTATCCCATTGGTCAAGTTTTGTCTCAATATCCTTCAGACATCTTTCCCTGGATACACACATTTGCTCGGCCTTACCCAATAAACGCTTATATTTCCGGCCGGATGTTTGATTATTCTCTTTCATAGCTCCAAACAGCTTTTACCATACGGTCTTTCCCATTGATGTCTTTTTTGAGTTGGATGTTTGAGAAAGATGCCTTTTTCAATAAATGAACCACTTCCTTTCCGTATTTCTCGTGAATTTCAAGATACAATGTGCCATTTTGACTCAGATGGTTTAAGGAAAAACCAGCAATGGCTTCATAGAAGAGCAAAGGCTCCTTGTCAGGCACAAACAAAGCGGATATTGGCTCATGCTCGAGTACATTTCGGTGCATGCGCATTTTTTCGCTGTTAGGTATGTATGGCGGATTACTAACAATAATATCAAATTGATCGGGCAACAGATTTTGCTTCAGCACATTCATTTTAAAAAAATTGACCTGAACATCGTTCCGCTTAGCATTTTCCTTTGCCAGATCAAGAGCCTTTCTAAATATGTCACAAGCAGAAATCCTGGCATCCTTCAATTCATTGGCCAGAGCAATGGCAATGCAACCACTTCCCGTGCCAATATCAAGTATACGGAACTTTTCAGACACATGTCTGGCATCTGTAACAATCCACTGTACAAGTTCTTCGGTTTCCTGCCTCGGGATTAAAACATCCGGATTTACACTGATATTCATATCATAAAAACTGGTATCACCAATAATATACTGCACGGGTTTACCTGTTTCCAATTCTTTAAGAATATCCATTAACACTGATTGTAAAGCTTCGTGCACTTCGTCATGCCTTTTTAAAGAAATTTCTACTTTTGAAATTTTCAGGTATGTTTCCATTACAAGGCCAATGATCGATTGTATCTCCTGTGGCGGATATAATGATAAAAGTTTCCTGTGGTATTCTTTTATTATATTGTTTAGCCTCATTAATTTATAAAAATATACAATGGTGACCGACGAAAGTCGGGATTTTTATATAAGCGTTCAACTTTGCCTTTGGCGATCTCATTCACACCTTCAAAAATAAACAAGAAACGAATAAAAAATACCGCTGCTGCCGATAAATTATTAAAACAAATAATCGCCTGGTTAATTGACATACTGTAAATATGTTATAGTGATAAAAATTTTGCTCAGTCAGCACAATTTTATTTTATTGAAAAATACAATATATTTTCAATAATTTAGGGGTAATTAAATCAAGAATTATCCTTAAAATAAAAGATTTGAACGAGGTTGTACTTTTCAATGAAATTAAACAAGGGAATAAGAAATCTTTTGATGCATTGTTCAGGCTCTACTACAAACGATTATGCAGCTATTGCTGGAAATTCGTGCGATCCAAAGATACCGCTGAGGACATTGTTCAAAAAGTATTTGTGCAACTTTGGATGAAACGAAATTACCTTGTCATTAACGAGTCCGTTTCCGGATACCTGTTCACTTCCGTGAAGAATGAATCATTCATTTATCTGAAATCTTTTGAAATCAGAAAGCAATACGAAGCGAAATCCTCTGCTGATAAGGTGTTGGAAAATGATGGGGATGAAAAGATTGCCGAAAAATTCTCAACCGTGGTAAGACAAAAAATTGCTGATTTACCGGAAAAATGCCGTGAAATATTTACGATGGCACGAATTGAGGGATTAACGTACGATGAAATCGCGACATACCTTGATGTTTCAAAAAAAACGGTGGAAAATCAAATGATCATTGCTTACAAAAAGCTCAGGGAGTGGTTAAAGCACGATCTTGAAAAAATTATCTCACAAACTTAGGGGTAATCTCATTCGGAATAATCAACAAAGTAAGAAATCAGTCATGAATAAAAACATTTCATACAATCAAATTGTAGCTTATCTTCATGGTGAGTTGGATGAAGAAGCCGGAACAATCCTTGAGAAATGGATTGATGCTTCAAATGAAAACAAGGCTGTCTTCAATGAATACAAAACCATTTTTGAAGCTTCCGGCCATGATGATGCACCTGGTTTTGATGAGGAAACTGCATTACAAAATGTGCATAAAGATATCCGTTTCATTGAAAAACCTACCATCCCGCTATCCCCGGGCAACATCGCGTGGATTTTTGCAGCAGCTTCGGTAGCAGTAATTATTGGATTCTTTGTTTTGGTCAATCAAAAATTTCAAAATGCTGAACAATTTCAGTCAATTACTGCCAAAAAACAGGTTCAGCAAATCCAACTACCTGATGGCAGCATGGCATGGTTGAACAAAGCCTCTACCATAAAGTTTCCAAAATCATTTACAGATTCCATTCGCCGCGTTCAATTGAATGGAGAAGCCTATTTTGAGGTAACACCTGATTCCCGGAGGCCATTTATAGTTTATGCAAACGGCTCGATTACAAAGGTATTGGGAACTGAATTTAATATCCGAGCTCGAAAATCCGAAGAAACAATAATCGTGACAGTGAAAGAAGGTAAAGTATCCATGGCAGATTCAACCTCCGTAAACAACCTCGTTTTACTTGAGAAAGGAGAAAAAGGCATTTTCGATAAAAAGAAATCAAAAATATATGAAGAAAAGGTTACCAACGCAAATTTTGTTGCATGGAAAACCGGTATTTTAACGTTTGATGAAACGCCCATTCCCGAAGTATTGAACACATTATCGGAATATTACGATGTCTCAATATTGATTGGTGATTCATCTTTTCGCAACGAAAAACTGACCATCGCTTTTGAAAAGGTACAACTGAATGAAGCAAAAAAAATGCTAACCTGGGGATTACACGCAAAATTTGATACAGTGAATGGCAATCTTGTTTTGAAGAAAAAGTAATAGGCACACATTGACAGGCAATAAGAAATATATATTGTTCATTCTTTTATTGTTCATTTTACAAACAATACATGGTCAAAACAAAATTGATCTTGATACGACTATTACAATGAAAGCAGAAAACATCACCATATTAGATTTTATTGAATATCTGAACCGGCAATATCAGATTCAAACAGGTTATTTTAATGAAATTTCCGCGTTCAATGAAATCATCTCAGTAGACGCACGAAACCAGCCGTTGAAGGCTGTTTTGGATACTGTTTTCCGACCTCACAACATACAGTTAAGGCAAATTAGGGCGGAATTCGAGGGCTATAAAACAAAAAACCTCAGTTTCATCATCTCAAAATGAGAGAGAGGAGTTACTGAGGACTGTATTGCGAATATACAAAAATATTTATATTTGTGCAATGGACATCGAAAAAATCATAAAAACGATTTCAATTGAACGCTTTTCACCTTATCAAAAACGATACCCGGATAATATTGAGAAAAGTTTCTTGCTTTATCAATCGAATATTGAGATTTCACAAGCATTTTATTCAAACCTGTCGATTCTCGAAGTGACACTTAGAAATGCAATTAGTAATTCAATGCAGCGACACTTCGGGACAAGTAATTGGCTTGATAAACTTCCTGTTGACTTAAAAATTCAGACTGTGGAAATTCAAAAACGGTTAGAAAATGCTAATAAAAAAGTGACGATTGACAGAGTGTTTGCAGAACTTAACTTCGGTTTCTGGACTTCTATGTTCAATCGAAAATATGCCAAATTTTTGTGGAAGCCTTTGTTGAAATCATTCCCAAATATTCCTCACGAATATCGAAAACGGACAAAAGTATCATCACGATTGAACCATATTCGGACGTTTAGGAACAGGATTTATCATTATGAACCGATAATTTGGGATATTCAGGAAATTGTGAACAAACGGAAAGAAATTTTTTCGATAATTAATTGGATTGAACCGAATACTGAAAAGTGGGCACGACAAATCGATACTTTTAAGGAAACAAAGAAGAAACCGCCAGTTCATTCATATTCAGCATGCTCGGGTACAAACCAGACACTATCCCGATAAAACATATCCTGCAGTGGTCGGAGTATAAAATCTACCTGAAGCCGG
>CAZAMT010000007.1:0-26417 GCA_964486145.1 uncultured Bacteroidales bacterium | reverse complement strand
ATCCCGATAAAACATATCCTGCAGTGGTCGGAGTATAAAATCTACCTGAAGCCGGCAACCTACAAAATCGATGTTGCTGAAATCACAGACAAACCGGGGACATTCACCAGGTTGGGCAATAAAGGTTTTTTAACCTCCGGATCAATTTATATGGACACCCACGGGCAACAAACCGCCCTGTTTATTGATAATGCGCGAGATACTGCAGGAAGGGTGGTGAAAGTAAGCTATTACCTTTCAAAAAAAGGAAACATGAACGCTCCGTTTCGCATTCGGATTTATAAGAAAGACACTGCCACAAATGCACCTTCTGATGATTTGCTAAAAGAGATTGTTGTTGTTAAGCCGGAAACCAATGATCACGGATGGTTTGATATCAATATTTCCAGATTTAATGTCACGCTTCCCAAAGAAGGCTTTTTCGTGGCTATGGAAGGAGTATACCCGGATGATTTCGACAACGTTTATACAGGATCCGATTTTGTAACTGATGGACTTTCAGGGGCAAGGGACTATGAAATTGATGATCTTGATCTGGTTTCATTTGGTCAGCGGTTGGGTTATAACCGAAAAGGAGAGAATAGCACCTGGCACTATTCAATTACCGGAGAATGGTTTCAGGTGAATAAGAAAAATTTTAATGCTATGATTGCGACAGAAATAAAATTCTACGAGGATGAATCGAAATAGAAAAAATCTATTTAAGGCATTGCCAATAATCACTGTTGTTTTAGTTTCACTGCTGAATATCCAGTCTGCCTTTTCACAGTGCGGAAAGCAACTGGTAGAACAGGCTGTTGCTGAAATTGGAGATGATGCCATTTATATGCGCCATTTCGAAGTGTCGTTCAACCGTCCCCGGATGAACAGACCACAGAAAGTTGCCAAATTCAACACCCTGCTTACCGGTGGAAAGCGCTACCGGTTTACCATAAAAAATCCGGACAATCACTCAGGTCAGGCCATACTGCAACTGAGGTATAAAGGAAATATTTTGGACGGAACAGGGAAGCGGGCAACTGCAATTGCACCCAAAATGTTTGAATTTGATTGCAACGAGGATGGCTATTACCAGGTATTGATAAGTTTTGAAGACGGCAAACCAGGATGCGCAGTGGGTATCCAATCCATCATACTATCCGAAGGGAAAAAAACGTATGAAAAAAAAGCTTCAGCACCAGCAAAAAAAGAAGTGCTTTACACCGGTGTTGAAAATCCATTAAATATAAAAGCAACGGGAGTGCCTGACGGAAAGCTGGAAGTGAGTATCGACAAAGGTAAAATCATTAAAAAAGACGGAGTTTACAGAGCCGTTGTAAATGAACCAGGAGCAGCTACAGTAAAAGTGGTTGCTAAAGATGTATCCGGAGAAATAAAAGAGGAAGGCACTGCAGAATTTTTGGTGGAAAAACCTCCCCTGCCTCAAATCAGCCTCGCGGGAATTGGCAGTGGCCTTGTCAATAAAGAATTATTGCTGAATAATGGCTCCGTTGAACTCTTTTACCCTGTGTACATAGAGGGAATTACCTATGACATTGTCAGCTTTTCCCTGCGGAAAAACCATTCGTTTCAATCTTATACCACGACCGGAAACAGATTATCTCAGGAACAAAAACGATTTATTGAAGAACTGAGCCGTGGTGAAAGATTGATTGTGCACGACATTATTTTAAAAGATAACCATGGTAATACGATCAATATCGAACCGGCCGAATTCATTATAGAATGATTCCTTAGCATTGAACAGATAAGGTATAATCTTTAAAAGAATAAGCACTTGAACATGTATTAAAATTAAATCCATTTTATGGAATTGGGATAATTGTAGCATCTTAATAGTAACAATAAAAAAAATTGAATCATGAAAACAATGATAATTTATTTAATAAGCGTGATGATGTTCGCATCTTTTGCAACATCGCAAGAAAAAATTGAGGGTAGAGTAACCGATGAATCCGGAAATGTTCTGCCGGGAGTCAATGTGCAGGAAAAAGGTACAACCAATGGCACAGTTACCGATATCAATGGTGATTATGTTATAACAGTGCAAAACAAGAATGCAGTGCTAACATTTTCATGCATTGGATACAGGACGGAAGACATAAAAGTAGAAAACAAAAGCAAGATAGATGTGACCCTTGTCCCGGAAATCATGTCTCTTGAGGAAATTGTTGTAGTAGAAGCAGATGAGGCTGTACACAGTGATCTGACAGGACAGGTGAAAGGTATTACCATTGGAAGAAATGAGAAAAGACATGTTATCCACCATTCCCAGCCATATTTTAGCGCCGCGCAAGCCACGGTAAACATAAATACCGAATCCTATGCTTCTGTTTCAGAGAATAATTTCCACCAGGCACACCTTGATCCGCTATCTACTTTTTCAATTGACGTTGATGCTGCCTCCTACAGCAACGTACGCAGGTTCATAAACAGCGGGCAGCTACCACCGAAAGATGCCGTTCGGGTAGAAGAGATGATCAATTATTTCTCGTATGATTATCCGCTGCCGGAAGATGAAGTGCCTTTTTCTATTTATGCAGAACTTGCCGAATGCCCTTGGCGAACAGAACATAAATTGCTACATATCGGATTGCAGGGAAAACAAATAATCAACGAGGAACTTCCCAAAAGCAACCTGGTTTTTCTTATTGATGTTTCCGGCTCCATGAATGCATCCAACAAACTACCCTTGCTGAAATCATCTTTTAAGCTACTGGTCAACCAGTTACGTCCTGAAGATCGTGTTGCCATTGTCGTTTATGCAGGAGCAGCCGGTGAAGTGCTGCCCTCGACTTCAGGCAGAAACAAACAAAAAATTTTGGAAGCCATAAATTCTCTGAATGCCGGGGGTTCAACCGCAGGAGGTGCCGGAATTAAACTTGCTTACTCCATCGCGGAGAAAAATTTCATTAAAAACGGAAATAACCGGATTATACTTGCAACGGATGGCGATTTTAATGTTGGCGCTTCCAGCGATAAAGAAATGGAAACGTTGATCGAGGAAAAAAGGGAATCCGGTATATTTCTTACATGCCTGGGCTATGGAATGGGCAATTACAAGGATTCAAAAATGGAAATTCTGGCGGACAAAGGAAATGGCAATTATGCTTACATTGACAATATTCAGGAAGCCAACAGGGTGCTTGTTTCAGAATTTAGCGGAACCATGTACACGATTGCCAAAGATGTGAAAATTCAGATTGAATTTAATCCTTCCAATGTAAGCGCGTACAGGCTTATCGGTTATGAAAACCGGTTATTGGCTGATGAAGATTTCAAAGACGATACCAAGGATGCCGGTGAATTAGGTGCAGGCCATACCGTTACTGCACTGTACGAGATCATCCCGGCAGGTGTGGAATCCAATTTTATCAAAGATGTAGACCCACTGAAATATCAAAGAAAAGAACCGGTACCGGAAAACCTGACAAATGAAATGGTAACTGTAAAACTACGGTACAAAGAACCCGATGGGAAGGTAAGCAAAGGAATTGTTACAACTGTACCAAATTCCAAAACAACGTTTACAGATGCATCTGAAAATTTTCGTTTTTCCGCAGCAGTAGCTATGGTAGGAATGATTTTGAGCAAATCGCGATTCATGGATGAATCACATTTAAAAGATGCTGTATCCCTGGCACATGCGGCAAGAGGAAAAGATGAAGACGGTTACCGGGCGGAATTTGTGAGACTGGCTAAAATTGTCGACCAACAACTGGAAGGACTGGCGATGGAAGAAGAATAACTTTTCAACCGACAACGTTCAAAAAACGGATTTATAAATTCATCTCGCGAAGGTACAAAGACGCAAAGCTGACCATCAACACATTTCTTAGCGCCTTTCCGCCTTCGCGGGAAAAAACTGTTTTTCCGGCACACCCGACTAAATATCAGCTCAAAAAAAATTGCCAATTCGCATGTAATTGAACTTCATTACCGATGTCCCAAAACATCCAACAACCATCGGCTTTCGCGCTAACACCGGTTACCATTTGAAGAAAAAACCTGCATCAACGCTCACAACATGATAATTATGTGCGGGTGTTTTAATACTTGAGATATTTGGGTTGGTTTTGTCCCATTCATAGATATTTTTATTGTAGTGAATGCGCTTTTTTGAAAATTTCCAATCAGCCTGGAGTTGAAAGCCAATGGAATAGGTTTCTTTCGTTACCAGGTTTACACCCACCTTAACTTCTGGCATAAAAAAGGCATCAAATGTATATTGAGTTTTGTATTCGATCAAACGTCTCAGATTACCATTAACCGCCTTTTGAGCAACAATTTCTTCGAATGGCATAACACTGCTTGTACCAGCATTCAACACAACTGAGGCCTCCATGAACCGGAATTCTTTTTGAAAAATGAGTCCACCTAAAATACCAATATCAAATGGAAAACGCTGTCTGAAATTTGTATTTATATCACCTATCATTCCTTCATCTTCCAGCTTGTGAAAAGAAGAAAATTCGTTCATCATCATTCCATCGCCATACACTCCTGCCAAAAAGCCAACAGAACCGAATGGAAAATACCTTGCTGAAACATGGAGTTTTGAAAGTGTCAAATCGTCAAGAAAACCCAGATTAAACGCGCCTTGCCAGTTACCCCTGAATGTTATTTTACCGGAAAATCCAATATATTCGAAATCCAGATAGTCATCTTCCGCATACATGTAATTCATAAAATCGAGATGTTCTTTGTTTGGAAAACTGTCCCGACTGACATTCTTGATGCCAAAATACAATGAAACTGTATAATTTTCAATCAACCTTTCCTGTGCAACAATTTGACTGGAAAACAGTCCCGTAAGGATAATAAACAGCACGTATATTTTCTTCATTGATCTCAATACAAATAAATTATTTCAGAAGTTTTGGTTAATACACGTCCATCCGATAATTGTATGTTAAAAATAAATTGCAAGCTGTCATTTTCCACTTCGGGTTTTAAAAACAACATAAAATCTTCTTGTGGGTCATCAAAGTAAAGATCCGGATTAATCTGGTCAAGCAATTCATTCATTGACAGATACAATGAGGAAAGCCCGGAATTGTTCTTAAGGCCCACCATGGAACCGACCACGGAACTTCCACCACCAATGGTCTCCGAAATGCTGAATACAGAAGTAACATCAATATTTTCAATTTTTTGGTTTGCCCTGAATTTGACCGGACATTCTTCCATGGCAAAGGCCTGTGCAAAGCCGGCTTTATTCACTTGCAAAGGTGCATCTGCACGATACAAATCATCCGGAAACAACCGAATCTCGAAGGCAACGGCATTGCGTGCCATTTTATCCCCTTCACGTGGTTTTATCCATGTTCCGGTATTGTCCAATGGTGTCACATCCATTCCCGAAAAATCAAAAGGCATCGGTTCGTTGTCGCAATCGATGCAACCCGGGAGCAAGCGTAAGATGAATCCTGCAAAAATCAAAAATAGTGTCTTTTTCAAACGTGTTTTTTTTATTAAGATGACTATGTTAATCATTTCGTTGCTTGTTTGCTCTAATTTAAATTGTCAAGATCCTGTTTCATGCCTGTTATCATGGTGTACGTCTCTTTTCTCAATGCCCGTTCACACGACACAACGTGCAACAACAGCGGGGCTTTCAATACCAACAAATGTAATGATTATTCTGAAGCAACCTTCTGAATTTTCAATACTACTGTGAATTTAGTAGAAAGAACTGAGTATAAATAAAGAAATTAATTGCTTAAAAGTGGCAGTAGCAGCAGTAGAAGGAAGTAATAGCAATCTCGTGATTTGCGAAACTGCCACTGCAACTGGTTCCTGCCACTTACCTGTTTTGTTAGTTTAATCCATGTTCTTTTCTTCCACTAAAATGGTAGTAGAACCGAATTTTCAAACAGGTATGGACAGACAGGTGAAAGATCGCCAGGAATTTCGAAATTGTACCATAAATTCAGTTTGAGCGTTTATCAGTAAAAACAATACGGAATTCAGTAATTCCATCATCCCTGGTTTTAAGTGAAAAATCGAAACCGTGATTGTGCAGTATTTCGCGGCTTAAGGTAAGCCCGATGCCCTGACCGTTTTGTTTTGTTGTATAAAATGGTTTGAACAATTTCTTTTGTAATTCCGTGGAAATAGGTTCTCCATTGTTCTCGATTATCAATGATTCAGGATCATCTTCCGTGCGAAATTGTACCCACCTCCCTTTTGAACAGGCATCAGCAGCATTTTTGATTACATTGACAATTACCTGTTCCATCTGTCTGGAATCTGCCTTTATGTTCAAGATGCCATTGGTGTGAATGCGAAGTTCGATCCCTTTTTCCTTTAAGCTATGTTCAGTAAGCATTTTCATCTTATGGATCCACTCGGTTACATTAATGTCCTCCATAAGCGGATCCGGTATTCGAATAACTTCCGCAAAATTACTGGTGAACCGGTTTAAATTCATGTTTCGCTCACGCGCTGTTTCGAGGGCACTTACAAAATCCGCTGACATGCCATTGTCTGTTTTATCCAGGATAACCAATGTCGAATCAAGTATTGAATTGATCGCACCTACGGTATTGTTTACTTCATGTGACATCATCCGGATGACTTTTTCATAAGCTTGCTTTTCAGCCTTGATGATTTCACTGGTAAGTTCTTCAATAATAAAGAAAAAGCGCTTTACTCCCCGATCAAAAAAATAGGATTTGTAACATTTGTATTGATTGATGCCGTTCAGTTTCACAATCCCGGAACTGTTTTCTTCCAATATTTTTAAATCGTGATTCCAGGGCGGTGGTAAATCATCAAGTGTTTTGGCACCCATTGACTTTTGCTGAAAAAGCCATTCTGCCTGGTTGTTGAGACTTTGTATCTCACCCTGCACATTTAAAATAATAATGGCAGCAGGGGATGCATCTATCAGTTTTTCCAGAAAAAAGTGCTTTTCACTCAGCTTTGTACGCTCACTGCGTAGTTGATCAATCATTTTATTGTAAACACCAATTAACCTGTCCATATCCTTCTGACCAACCTTTTTAAATTTAATGCTGAAATCCTGATCGGCGATGGATTCAATACCTGCCTGCAGAAGACGAAAAGGCCGGAAAAGGAGTTTATAGAAATAAAAGGTAACAATCATTGAAAGGATAACAACCACCTCCAAGACAATGAAAAGCACCGTGTTGCTTTTAAAAAAAACGGTTGCAAACCCGATCAGAAGCAAATGAATCCAAATAAATAACACGAAAATAAATTTGCGTAATTTGTGACGAAATTGGTGAAGTAAGTATCTCTTCAAACGCGGGCAAAACCGTACCATTTGCATTTAATGTGGCTTGTATATCTCCTTTTTCTACTTTTGAAGTGATGACTTCACTTGATCGAACGGACGGTTGAATAAAAAACCGGAAACCCGCAAGGACAACAACCAGTATCAGCATTAAAACTACAACCCGAATCAATTTTTTAAGTTGTTGGATCCTTTTTGTTGTATTTGATTTTATTCTGTCCATTTAAGAATTAAATTTTCATTGGCGAAAACAAAGCACATGCCGGATTTTATTAAGCACTGATTGCCTGTTTATTACAATTTTAAATCATCCATTTGGGTGTCCGGTTTTGGACAGTATGTTTGAAAATAGTCAGCGCCAATATTGAAGCGTGTTAAATCTCGTTTTTTAATGCTGATTCAGGTGGAATTATCTATTTTCATTGTTAAATCAGTATTAATAATACTTTAATTTATATTTTTTTTTAATCGTACCTACTGTACATTATAACTTCATTGCATCCGTATTTAAATTGGTGCAGATGTGGTTTGCAGCGTAGCATATTTTTGATAAACAATTACATTTTGTAGCTTTGCAGCACAATTTAAACAAATGAAACATTCTTTAAAAACAATTCCTTCAACCGTGGGTTTAGATGTAAATACATCATTAAACCATATAATGAAAATGGTTTTTTATTCAATTGTTTTCTGACTTTTTCCGCATTTTGGCGGCTGAACCAAATATAATTTATTGTTAAACTTAAAAATTTATTTATGATTAAATTAAAACTTTGTTTTATTTTATTTGCTTTCATTGTTTTTAATAGTGTTAATATTTTTGCTCAGGAAGAAGAAAATGACGATTACCTGAAAATTGGTGGGGCAGTCAGATTCAACTGGATCAGTACGTTTTATGAATCTGATCACGATGCTGCATCCAACACGGCTACCTGGGATACCTGGAGGCTGAATATTGATGCCCGCACCGCTGGCATAGACTTAAGCTTTGAATACCGCTTTTACCCAACATTCGGAACACACTTTATTCATCACGGATATGTTGGATATGGATTTAACGACAATGTTTACATGAAATTAGGTGCATTCCAGAAACCGTTTGGTATAACAAAATATGCTTCCCATTCCTGGTGGTTTCAACTCCCTTATTATGTTGGACTTGAAGACGACTATGACATGGGATTAGGCTTCGATTTTAATCTTTCCGAATCCTTGAGTTTAAATGTTGCCTATTATCGCCAGCAAGAACCGGAAGGACCGATCTTTGGCGGTGACGTTACGTTTGGCGGATCAGGCCCCGGAAGATATTCGTATGACATTACACCAGGTTCGGGTTCGTTTGTTGACGATGCAGGCAATGTAAACCAGGTGTCAGCAACTTTAAGAGAATTAAATACATTCAACGGACAACTGCTTTATGATGTAACCGAAGGAGTTGAACTCGGAGCATCCGTGCAGGTAGGTGGAATTTACAATGGTGTTCTTGAAGAAGCTGAAATGTCTACAGCTTTTGCCGGCCATGTAAATGCAAATTTTGGAAATTTCAATTTCAAAGGCGAATTTGTTAATTATAGCTACTCCGCTCAAGGAGATGGCGGTGAAGATTTAGATATCGTGCAAATGGGAGCCTATGGCTTTAATTACCCGGTTGCTTCAAAAGCGAATATGTATGTTGCCGGTCTGGCATATTCCATCCCGGTAGAGATTGGACCTGTTTCAAATATACAGGCCTATGTTGATTACACTTTTATGGATAAATCATTGGAAGAGTTGAGTGATGTTCATCACTTAATCCCAGGATTTCTGATTTCAGCGGGAAGTATTTATACCTATGTTGATTTTGCATTGGGTAAGAACCAACCCTGGTTAACTGATAATTTTGGTGTTGGATTAGGTGAAGGCCGCCTGTATTCAAATGATGAAAACAGCCCTTACTATACAACCGAACCTGATGAAGTAGGAACTCCGGTGCCAACATCGGATTTAGACTGGAATATGAGGTTCAACATCAACATGGGATACTATTTCTAACCTGCCCTATTCATAAGGCTAAAAAGCATTTACAATAAACGGGAAATCATATATATGGCAAAAATTAAAGTAAATGAGCTATCCCTTATTTTCGGAGGTAAAAAAAACCAGGCCTTTCAACTTATGGAGAAAGGTCTGGATAAAAATGAGATTCTGAAAAAAACGGGATGTACTGTTGCAGTTAACAAAGCCAGCTTCGAAATTCATGAAGGTGAAATATTTGTTATCATGGGACTTTCAGGGAGCGGTAAATCTACGCTGCTGAGGTGTTTTAACAGATTGATAAACCCCACACGTGGAAATATTATTTTGCATGGCGAGGATGTAGCGAAAGTTTCGAAAGATCGATTGTTGGAAATCCGAAGAAAAAGCATGTCAATGGTATTCCAGCATTTTGGATTGCTCCCGCACCGGACAGTTATTTCCAATGTAGGATTTGGACTGGAATTGCAGGGTGCACCACAAGAAGAACGCGATCAAAAAGCGATGGAAGCGATTAAAACCGTTGGTCTCGAAGGATATGAGAACATGATGACCGGAGAGCTGAGTGGTGGTATGCAACAGCGTGTGGGTCTTGCCCGGGCGCTTGCAAACAATCCGGAGATATTGCTGATGGACGAGGCGTTTAGTGCTCTGGACCCATTAATCCGAAGCAACATGCAGGATGAACTGATAGATATTCAGAGAAAATTGGAAAAAACCATCCTGTTTATAACTCACGACCTCGATGAAGCATTGAAACTTGGTGACCGTATTGCAATCATGAAAGATGGAATGATTGTGCAAATAGGTACACCGGAGGAAATCCTGACAGAACCTGCGGATGATTATGTAAAAGCATTCGTGGAAAATGTTGACCGAAGCAATATTGTAACAGCATCATCTGTAATGTTTAAAAATCCTGCACATGTTGAAATTGACAGGGACGGTCCTGCTGTTGCACTAAGGAGAATGCGTGAGAAGGGTCAAAGCCATCTTCCGGTAGTAGACAAAAACCATGTATTTAAGGGCTTCGTGCAGGATGATGAAGTTGCCTTGCTGGCTAAGAATGACGTAAAAAAGCTTGACGAAGTAATCCATTCGGATGTGCCTTCCATTGGCTTGGACTCCCCTGTGGTAGACCTGTTGCCTTTGTTCATTGAGAACAAATTCTCAATCCCTGTTTTGGATGAAAATTGGAAATTAAAGGGAATTGTTGCACATGCATCCATTATTGCCGAGGTAATGCGAAAACAACCGGAAGAAATCATGCAACTAAAAGAAGAAGGAGGACTTGGATATGAAGAAAATTGATATAGGAAAATATATCGAGCGATTTATTGATTCAGTGTCACAAGGAGGAGAACCATTTTTTGATGGTGTAACAACATTTATTGAAGGTGTTGTTGAAGGTTTTCAGGCTATTTTGTTGTATCCTCCCGAAGTTGTTATCATCGCTCTGATTGCCTTTATTGCTTATTTTGTTAATGCAGGCGGTTTTAAAATGGGTTTGACCAAAAAAGGTTGGAAAAATGGCCGTGGCGTTGGTATTTTCACCATTTTGGGATTGCTATTGCTATGGGGAATGGATTTCTGGGAAGAGACCATGCAAACCCTTGCCCTGGTTATATCATCGGCTATAATTGCATTAATCATTGGTATTCCACTTGGCATTTGGAGTGCACGAAGTGATAGAGTTGAGAAAGTAGTCAGGCCGATCCTTGATTTCATGCAGACAATGCCGGCATTTGTTTACCTGATTCCTGCAATTTTATTCTTCTCGGTAGGCAACGTTCCCGGAGTGGTTGCAACAGTAGTTTTTTCATTGCCTCCTGCAGTCCGACTTACCAATCTTGGTATCAGAAATGTTCCGGGAGAAGTTGTGGAAGCATCCTATTCATTTGGTTGCAGCTCCAGGCAATTATTATATAAAGTACAAATCCCACTCGCCATGCCTACCATACTGGCAGGTGTGAATCAGGTGATTATGCTCGCACTTTCAATGGTGGTTATTGCTTCTATGGTAGGAGCTGCAGGTTTGGGGGAAAAAGTGTACATGGGCATCCTTCAGGCCGATGTGGGACTGGGATTTGAAGCAGGACTGGGTATTGTTGTCCTGGCAATTATCCTTGACCGTGTTACCCAGGCTTTAGGTACTAGTAAAAAATAAATATAAAATCTATTGAACAATATATTCACTGAGTCATTTAATTTATCAGTGGTCGAATTGAAAACAATTAATCTTAATCAATAAAATGAACATTATGAAAACATTCAAAAATTTTTTAAAAAGTTTAGCATTATTTTCCTTAATCCTTGCGTATTCGTGCGCAGGTGGAGGTGAGAAACAAACTGCCGAATCGGGAGAAGAAAAAGCAGGTATGACGGAATTGCTCATACTCTACCCAAATTGGGCTGAGGGTATCGCATTTACTAATTTGGCAAAAGCAGCCTTAGAAGCACATGGGTATGAGCCAACTATTAAACCAATTGAGCCAGGTCCAATTTATGCTTCAATCGCAAAAGGCGATGCCGATATCTTCCTTGATGCATGGCTCCCGCATACACATGCCGATTACTGGGAAAAATATGGCGACAACCTGGTAAAAATTGGTGAATCATTCAGTAATGGAACGACCGGTATTGTTGTACCTTCGTATGTTACCATCAATTCCATCGAAGAATTGAATGAACAAAAAGAAAAATTCGATGGTGAAATCATTGGCATTGGAAGTGGTGCAGGAATACACCGAAATACGCAAAAAGCGATTGAGGAGTACGGACTTGATTTCAAACAGGTTACATCGTCCGGCCCGGCCATGATGGCAAGTCTTAAAAAAGCTGTTAACAGCGAGAACTGGGTTGCTATTACAGGTTGGAAACCCCATTACATGTGGGCTGACTACGATATTAAATATCTTGAAGACCCAAAAGGAGTTTATCCGAAAGATGTATGTGCCATCGTTTCAAGAACCGGATTTGCTGATGATTACCCGAAACTAAACACTTTTTTCCAAAATTTCAATCTCCAGGAACAACAGTTGTATTCATTGATGGGTGCAATTGAGCAGGGAAGTGACGCCGAAGCAGCAGCCAAAGAATGGTACGAAAGCCACAAATCAATGATCGATGGCTGGTTTTAATGATTAAAACAAATACTGTAGAAATTCAAACCGCAGGGCAATTGTCCTTGCGGTTTTTTATTTGGTTCCGGAAAGAATGTCATTAAACACTTTCAAAATTTGATCTGAGTCTACTCCCGTCGCAACTTTCACCTTCGGTTGCTCTTTCCAGGGATCCTGTCTTGCAGTAAATTCATTATATGCCATAATGGTTTCACCAGTGGCAATGCCCTGTGTAACAACTCTAACCGGAGCATTAACCGTAGCAAACAATTCAGGTTTCAACAAATATGCTACAGCCGTTGGATCATGTGCATACATACCGTTGACACCTGTTGACCGATAAAAATCCATGTAAAACTGGCTGATGTCATAAATAAAATCTCCGTATGCCCGGCTACCCGTTTTTATTTGGGACAGGTGTACCTCATTTATAATCACTTTGGTTGTAACATCCAATCCAATCATTGTGACATTCATTGGTGAGGTAAAAACAATATCTGCTGCATGCGGATCGCCCATTATGTTTGCCTCGGCAACCGGAGTAACATTTCCGGGGACTGAAACGGCTCCTCCCATCACAATTACCTGCTTTACATATTGGGGCAGATGGGGATCAAGTTTAGCGGCAAGAGCGAGATTTGTCATTGGACCAAGGGTAAGAACAGAAATTTCACCCGGATTTTTTTTAACAGCATTAACAATAAAACCCGCGGCCGGCTCATTTTCAGGTGTTTTTGCAGACCCGGGATAACCCACATTCCCCAGCCCATCATTACCATGGACATAGTCCGGTGGAACCAGTGGTTTCGCGTACAGTGGCCTTTTTGCTCCTTCAAAAACCGGGATGTTCCTGCCGGTTATATCCAGAATCCGCATGGCATTTTCCGTTGCAAGGGATGTTTCAACATTCCCAAAAACCGTTGTTATTCCAATAATTTCGAGTTGTGAAGATTCCAGGGCAACAATCAGAGCAATGGCATCATCAATGCCGGGATCACAATCGATAATAACTTTTTGACTTTTTTGCTGGCCAATTGAATGTTGCACAACCAGCGTCAAACCGATCACAAAAAGCAATGTTTTATACATAATCTTTACTGTTTTTTACCAACAAGTTCAGCAATTTTCAAAATAACCTGAACAGACTTTTGCATGGAATGAAGAGGAACATATTCATATTTCCCATGAAAATTATGTCCTCCTGCAAAAATATTGGGAGTTGGTAAACCCATGTATGAAAGCCTGGCACCATCCGTTCCTCCCCGGATCGCCTTGATATTCGGCTCAACTCCTACTGCTTCAAAGGCATTTTTTGCAATTTCAATGATATGAAATACCGGCTCTATCTTTTCACGCATGTTGTAATACTGATCTTTCAATTCGAGCTCAACGATACTTCCGTACTTTTTATTGATAAAATGAACGGCCTCTTCAAAAAGTTGTTTTTTGTATTCAAATTTATCTTTGTCATGGTCCCTAACAATATACTGTATTTCTGATTCCTCCACAGATCCTTTGAAAGAAACCAGATGGTAAAACCCTTCATATTTTTGGGTGTGCTCCGGCCTTTGATTTGGTGGGAGCATCTCATTTAATTCCATAGCAACCAACATGGAATTTATCATCACGTCTTTTGCCGTACCGGGGTGCACGTTCTTGCCGTTTATTTTAATTTTTGCCAGCGCTGCATTGAAATTCTCAAATTCCAGTTCTCCGATTTCACCTCCATCCAGGGTGTAGGCAAAATCAGCCCCAAATTTTTTCACATCAAAATAATCGGCACCTTTACCAATCTCTTCATCCGGTGTAAATCCTATCCGGATTTTTCCATGCTTCAATTCCGGATGGGACATCAGGTATTCAGCGGCAGTCATGATTTCAGCCACACCGGCTTTGTCATCTGCTCCAAGCAATGTTGTGCCATCGGTGGTAATGAGTGTCTGACCTTTATATTTCAACAAATGTGGAAATTCAACCGGAGAGAGCTTTACCCGATCATTTAATTTGATGACCTTTCCATCGTAATTCTCCATTATCTGCGGATTCACATTCAATCCGGGCATATCCGGGCTGGTATCTACATGGGCTATAAAACCCACGGTTGGAACATTTTTATCAATATTCGAAGGAATGGTTGCCATAACGTATCCGTTATTATCCATCTCAACATCCTCAATCCCATACCCTTTCATCTCTTCTACAAGTAATTTCAGCAGCTCAAACTGCTTCTTTGTTGATGGAAACGTTGTTGACTCAGGATCTGATTGGGTATCAATTTTAACGTATCGTAAAAATCTATCCAGTAAATGGTCCATAACTAAAAATTTAAAGGTATTTTATAACATATATAATAATTAAACCCAACTGCCGTTTTTTTGTTTCCCCTGCCAAAACCCGGAACATAATAAGGTTCCAGATGTTTTGCCTTTGCTCCGAAGAGCATTGCCCGGCCCCGCACTGTCCATCCAATGTAAAGATTATGTACCAGTTCAACCTTCATACTTAACACCAGTTCAATCCAAAAGGCTGAATGCGATTGTTCCTGAATGCGGGCAACGGAAACGTCATTCCACATGGAATCGGTTGCAGTAATTGATATGTTTTCCGCATACTGACTAAAAAATGAAGAACCTATGCGGCCACCAATGGTTAAAATATCATCCTGTTCTGATTCAATGGCATTGTATCCTAACCCCACCCGGTAAAATGTACCACTCTGGAAATAATTGAAATTATCCCGTTCCCTGCTTGTTTTGAAAAGACCGGCCTCTCCTACTCCATAGAAATCCGGTTTAAATTTAAAATCCGTTTGTAATTCAAACCGCTGTTGATCCGGAAAAATATACAAGCCGGGAAGACTCCCTAAATCAACGCTCAGCCTGATGCCATCAAACGCAGATGTATCCTGCGCTCCCACCTGAAAATGAATAAGAATCAACAAACTAAAAATGTATTTCAATATTTTCCTGTGCTTCATTGGTAATATCTGGCTGAATGATGATAACGGTATCAATAAAATTGGTTGTGTAAAAATCAACTTTTAGATTTTCATAATACATGGCAAACCCACAATTATGAGATACAAGGTGTGGAACCGGTTTATATTGTAAAGAAACATTGTCAACTACTTCATTTGTAAATATTGAATCTACAAAAACGTTCCATTCAATGACTTCAGTTGTATCAATTACAAGCAAAGATGTGTCAACCTCCCGGGTGGTAATTATGTAATGCATTGACG
This sequence comes from uncultured Bacteroidales bacterium, assembly GCA_964486145.1. GTDB lineage: Bacteria > Bacteroidota > Bacteroidia > Bacteroidales > JAAAOM01 > CAZAMT01. Next base: position 10,780 of record CAZAMT010000007.1, on the reverse strand, counting down.
CAGAGTCGTACCGAAGTGTATCCTGAATCAGTAAAACCGTATCTTTTATAATACTGTCAACTTCAACCACTTTCGGAAGCGAATCATATTTGATTTGTGCAATCGTATCAAAATAAAAGATGAAGTCTGTACTCTTGTTATCCGGATCAAGGAACTGGTTTATTGATTTGACATTTGTATATCGGAGTCCGTAGTTGGCATTCCCTGCTATCACCCGTAAACTATCGAGTATGGTATCAATGGGTTGCAATCCACTGTTTTTATGAAAAGTCATAACTACCGGCGTGTCCATGTTTTCATAGCAAGGCTCATCCGTGCATCGGGTGGTAATGAAAAAAAGCCCTGAGATAATGAAAATAAAAAGTATTTTTGATATGTATTTGTTTTTTTGATGCAATGCAGGATCAAATTAATGGATATACCGGTTTTCTTCAAAAAATTTGTTCAAAATTAATTTTATTTGTCGAAACAGCTTTTAATAATGCGATTCTTTTATGTTAATTATAAAAAGCGATACAACAAACCCGTATTTTAACATTGCCTCCGAGGAATATCTTTTACGAGAACTTTCCGATAATGTATTTATGATTTACATCAATGAACCTTCCATAATTGTTGGTAAACACCAGAATACCCTTGCCGAAATCAATTACCGTTACATAAAAGAAAACAACATCAGAGTAATAAGACGGCTGTCAGGTGGTGGAACCGTTTATCATGACCTTGGAAATATCAATTTCACCTTCATTCAAAATGTTGAAGGGAAAAATTTAATTGATTTCCGGAAATACACGGCGCCTGTCATCTCGATACTTGAAAAGCTGGGCGTAAATGCCAAATTTGAAGGTAAAAACGACCTGCGGGTAAACGGACTTAAAATTTCAGGCAATGCGGAACATGTGTTTAAAAAGCGTGTACTCCACCATGGTACATTGTTGTTTGATTCAAACCTCGATGTGTTAAATGAAGCCATTCGTGTTGATCTGAACAAATACAAAGACAAAGCGGTGAAATCCATACGGAGCGTGGTGACCAATATCCGTCCGTGGTTGAAAAAAGATCTTACAACAGAGGAATTTTTCTCATTCCTGCTTGAGGAAGCTGCGGCTTTACATCCTGGTGCCGAAAACTATACTTTCACATCTGAGGATCAACAAAACATCCGGCAGCTAATGGATGAAAAATACACTACCTGGGACTGGAATTTTGGGTATTCCCCGCGCTATATTTTGGTTAATCGTTTTGATACATACAATATTAAAGTTTCCGTGGAAAAAGGAGTTATCCGGGAGGTGCATGTTTCTGATAAAAAAGGTAAGGTGTGTTTTCCACAAATTTCAGTAATGCTTACCGGCATTCCACATCGGGAAGAAGACATTCGGACAAAACTAGAAAGTTTACACCAGCAACCATCAGAGGAAATGATTTACGCTTTTTTATAAAAGGACTGAACTATTCCTCCCTTCATTTGTCATTCTGTTTGCTAAAAACTAATTGATAAGCTTAAAACTATATGTCAAAGAGTATAACAGCGACTTTCGTATTTATTCCGTTCATCGTTTTAACAGGATGTAACCAGGGAAAGAGCACGCAGGAAAAAAAAGAATCTGCACCGGATTTTGTAAACTGGAGTTCATACCTCGGCGATAAACACGGTACGTATTAGGTACAGCCAATAATCCGGTGGAATGATATACTCTGTATAGCAATCATTACGATGCTGCAACAATACATTTTTCCGCCATTTGGCGGACAAGGCCTGTCGGTATCTTTGGCCTTTCCGCGTTAATGAACCTTTGACAACTGTTCAATTATTTTTACCATACCATACATTCCTGGCTCCTCACTCCCTGATACCGGGAGCTATGGATACGTTGTCACCCGGGCTTCAACCAACATCGTTGCCTGTGATGCATGCCGGAACAGGAAACCTTTGGGAGTACAAAGGGTTAAATCATTCATTTAAAGAACGTTTAACAATAGGATTATCGACTTCTTGTCGCACTTAAGAATACGTGAAAATGTTAATTTCAAACTGTTTATACAACTCAAATAATGTTGATTCAATTTTATATATCAAAAAGCAACCAACCACCTGGTTGATGAACCAAATGATTGGTTTATAAATGTCAGCCTGTCGGAATATAATCAAACGCAATCCTGATTATTAACCAACACTCTATATTTTAATAATTCTTATAGTTTTTGTGTCCTTATGGAAAAAGATTTTAATGAAGTAAACACCTTTCTGCAAATCTTGCATATTAATCGCTTCTTTGGCATACTCTGTTGAACTATGACAGACCCTTTTTCCTGTAATATCGTAAATCTTTATATCTCTAATGGTTATATCATTCGGTTTATTAATGAAAAGCATTTCAGATACAGGATTTGGATACACGGTTATTTCCATTTGCTCTTTTGCATCTATACCTGTAGAACCTGTAACACCTGTTCCATAAAGTGATAACATTTGTTGAATACTGCCTGAACTTGCAAGTAAGCTTATACCAAAGTCTGCTTCTTCATCAGGAGAAAATCTAACATAAACTGTAGCTCCAACACCCCCTTCTCCTTCAGGTAAAGGAATAGTAATCTCACTTACATCTCCTGTAAAATTTTCTGCATCCATTGAAATTTCAAAGGGTAGCGAAGTTGTAAGAACAATGTCATGGGTAAGATTTTGCCCGGAAATATTGAAGCTTTTAACTTCTGAACTTTCAACCACTGCAATTTCTCCAAAACTTAGGGATTCTTCTGATAAATAAATACTTTCATTACCAGATTCATCTTCACCAGTACCACTTACAAAAACCTTAACATTGTTTACATTTGGTGAACTAAACACGATCGAATCACTAAAATATCCCAATGATGTTGGGCTAAAACGAGCGTATATAACTTCGTTATCTACTGTTCCAGTTGTTGGAGATAAGGTTATAGATGATGTGTTGCCGCTGTAATCGCCCTGAGTTTGAGTTATCTCAAAATAATTGGGAGCATCAATACTTATGTCTCCTTCAAGATTATAACCAGAAACAGTGAAGCTGGATTCAGTAGAATGTTCACCAATTATTACATTACCAAAATAGAGATTAGACTGGTTAACAAAAATTCCTTTAGATGCTTCATCAATAACATTCGCTGAAAGGGTTACAGTATCATTCAAAAAACCTGATTGAATGTTGATATCAGAGCTGATAGTTCCAATGCTATAACTTTGGAATCTTACATATACGGTTGTATCTATTGTCCCATCAACCGGAATTAGCTGAATATAACCAGGATCTCCTGAATAATCACCAGAAGTTAGTGTCATTTCAGATTCATAATTGTTTAGTAAGTCAACATTTTCAGTCAAATTTTCTCCGGTAATCGTAAAACTTAATTCATCTGAATATTCGCCCAGGTAAACACTTCCAAAATCAAGATGCTCAGGATTTAATGTTAGTGATGGAGGTTCTGTTCCTGTTCCCGAAACATCCATTAAAACTGTATCTTGTTTGTGTTTTGTAAAATGTACAATACTATCCGAATATTCTTTTATTTCCGATGGATTAAATCTTACTCTGATTTCGGTCCATGGAATATCGCCATCAGCATTTGGTGAAATTATTAAAGTATCTGTATTTTCAACGAAATTATAATCGAAGGATAATTCAAATCCATCGGGTGCAACTATATATAGATCATCATAATAGTTTGAACCATAGACACTATAACTATCGGAATAACTTGGCATATTTACAGGATGTTCTCCAAAGGGATTAACCGAGCCACTGATTGAAATTGTAGGGATGAGTCCTCCTTGACCTGTTACATTCAGGTATTTTGTTTCAGCGCCAGCACATGAATGAATGATAGTTTGGTCGTAATAAATGGACGAAGTTGGAGCAAAGCGAACATAAATGGTAGTTTCAGCTACTTCTCCGCTTGTGGGCGACAAAAGTATTTCGTCTGTTGTTCCACTATAATCACCGCTGGTTAGTGTAATTTCGTAACCAGTGGGTGCATATATCGAGATATCACCGGTTAAATTGATCCCTGAAACTGTATAGGATTGTTCTACAGATATTGTTCCCGTAGGAATTGTATCAAACACTATCGTTGATAACGATAAGGTAATTTCCGGAAATACAATTCCATTGCCTTGATAATAACCTATGTTTTTGCCATTGAATTGGTCGCCGGCATTTAAGCATTGAGAGTTGCCATACAGATCAAAATCGCCATTATCAGCATCAACAAACCTTGGATTGATATACGAACCACTTGCACTTAATAGGTTATTTCCTCCATCTGTTGTCCCGGTCGGTAATGATCCATGGTAGTAGCTATAAGATAAATTAGAAGTGCCGGATGTAGAATTATATAATCCACCGTCAGCAAAAATGGTATTGATGGTTGTTAATGTTCCGTCCTCGTTATGAACATGATCGGTATTTGTAGCACCAAAATTTTCAATTTCGGTGTTATCATAAAAAGTAGTATTTGTAGTGGTCAGATCGGAGTTATTTGAATAGATGGCTCCACCATCAACTATAAGGCCTACCACACTCGTCCATTTCTTCACATAGTTATTCCAGAAGTATGATTTATTTATGTTTACTGTTGAATTATTGATATAAAGTGCACCACCATAACATTGATCAGAACTTCCTTCAACATAATTATCATAAAACTCAACACTATCTACATTAAATGTCCCGTTATCAAGATAAAGCGCACCTCCACGATTATATCCACGGTTATTATGCATAATCAGGTTTCTAAAGCTGGCATTGCCACCATAACATCTTATGGCTGTGTAATCTTTATTGGATATTTTGTTATTACTACCAGTAACCGTGAAACCATCGATAACCGTTTCAACACTTCCTCCTGTAGCGTATATAATTTCATAGCTATTTTCTGATGATGTTCCATCACCATCTATATCGCCACTTAGAATTGTTTCATTGGTTTCAAAATCCCGGTTTAATAAGACGCTTTCTGTAACAGGGAATTCGTTGCCTGCAAATCCGCCATATAATTGAACATCTTCTTTTATATTGAATTTATTGCCCTTGTTGCTGGTTTCAGGCGTAAACGTACCACTTGCAACATAAATGGTATCGCCCATCAAAGAATTGTCGGTAGCATCGTAAAGGTTAGTATAAGCATCGGCCCATGAGGTACCGTCGTTATTTCCGGTTGCATCTGCCTTTACATAAACACCTTTGCTTTTTACAGCATTACCTGTTAGAGGTTTCATTTCGGAATATCCATCGGCTTCAATTTTAATCGAATCAGCAAATGCTCCTTCAACAGTTGGTACATATCTATAATAAATAGTGGTTGTTGCAACTTCTTCTGATACCGGAGTAAGTTCAATGGTATCTGTTTTACCTGAATAATCATCACTGGTTAAGGTAAGTTGGATATTATCCGGAGCAATGAGGTAAAGTTTATTATGAACATTGGTTGCCGAAATGCTCATATTTTTTTCTGTACTTGTGTATCCGATAACCACGGTACCAAGATCTACCTCAGATGAGTTGTAATCAAAATCAGGCAAATCTTCTCCTGTACCCTGATATAATCCGGCATTGTTGCCATTAACGCCATCACCAATTCCAATAGCATCAGAACCAATTTTTAATCTGTAATCACAATTGGATGCATCAACAAATTTTGGATCTCCGGTATTAATAAGTGAGTTACTGGAAACATAACTACCATCATCTGTAGTGTAAAAATCATCGTTGTAGATAATGGTATTTACAAATGATAAATCTGCATTTGAACCTGAGATATAAAACGATTCGCCACTTCCATTTACGCTATTGTTAACAATAGTTGTATTTATGAAGTTTGCTTGCAGTACACCAGTACCATTTAAACCTTCAGTAAAGTGCCCAACTCCACCATAGCCTTTATGTGAAGTTAAACCAGTTGCATCATTACTGCAAAATAATATATTTTTAAATTCCAAATAAGCTTCAGCTCCATCTAGAACCTCTGCCCAAATGGCTCCACCTCTGGCATTTTTGTCAGTTCCTGTAATCGTATTTCCTGTAAAATTACAGGAGTCAAAATCAAGGAATGCTAAGGCTCCTGCGTATCTTATAAATGCATAAATAGCTCCACCCATGGCCCAATAGCCTTCGGAGGAGTTGTTTTCAAAATCTACATTTTCGAAAGTAATATCCACTATTAGGTTTGTATTATTTCCTCCAATATACATGGCCCCACCCGATGAAACGGAGTTTGTTCCTGCATCTTCTGCTTTATTATTAATAAATTTTACATTAGAAAATGTTGGGGCTATTTTCCCATTTGCAACAGCAATTACATAAACACCACCGCCATCTCCAGCAGAACAGTTTCTTATAGTAAGATTTTTAAAAGTTGGCCTGATATTTTTACCTAAAATATAGATGCCCCCACCTTTTATGGTTGTACCTCCATTGCCATCAGCTATAATTAAACCATCAAGTATAGCTTGTGGTGTTAGAGAGTCTGTATTATTTCGATAAAAGATATGATAAGAGTTATCATCCCGGGAGAGATCAGTTGTAGAAACGTTGGAATTATCATCATCAAGCAAATCACCACTTAAAATGGTTTCGTTTGTAATAAAATCACGATTATCAAGTGTGGTTTGGTTAATTGTTTCACCTCCGGCAAAACCACCAAAAATTGCAACACTGTCTTTTAAATCGAAATAAACAGAACGGCTTGCAAGATCTGGTTTGTAAGTACCTGCAGCAACAAAAATTGAGTCCCCTTTTGCTGCGTTGTCAATGGCTGTTTTTAGGCTTGTGTAGGCATTGGCCCATGAAGTACCATCGTTATTGCCTGATGCATCACCTTTAACATAAATATGTTGGGCAAACATATTTATATTTATAAAACCAACCAGAAGAAAAACAGTAAATGTCTTATTCATATTTATTATATTTAAAGTATTGCATCAACTTACGTTTTTCTAAAACCTGAGTTGTATCTTATATATTAAGAAATTCCTAAATAATGTATTAGGCCGTTTATGTTCTATATTTAATACGCTCTTAATAATTCTGTTTCATACGCTGGTTCATCATCCTTATTGTAAGATAAAGACAAGTATAAAGAGCGAAAACCCTCAAAAGAAATCTTTTTCTTTCCAGGATTTATTATTTTGATCCAATAAAACGATGTTGTGATTTTAAATCCAACAGAACCGGTATTATACAAAATCTGATCATCATAAGCCGATTCATTTTTTCCCTTCTCTTTTAATGTCAATTCTATAAATCGCTTACCACCATCTGAATCTGCAATAGCTAAAACCCCACTTTTCAAATCATCGGATAATCCTAAAGTCATCTCATACTTGTTTGATGATGGACTTTTATACTGATATTTAAAAGTATGAAGCTTTTTAGTTAAGTCTGCCCAATTGGCTTCATTTGGTAATGATTCAGTAGTTGTAGCATTCGTTTTAACCTCATTATCAACAATCCCTGGAAGGTTATTCGAGGAGGCTTGAATATTATTATTCTCTTTTATTTTCCATGGTAAGCTTGTTGTTTTTTTAAAATTGGGTTTAACATTCCTTAAGCCAATATATCCACTGTAATCGAAGTTTTCATCAAGGACTTCAGGGCAGCCAACACCCTTTCTTTCAATGCATTTGCCATTTCTATCAACATAAAAATAAACATCTTCTTCATCTTTTTTATATTCGATAATAACTCTAAAAAGCCCTAAATCCTGTAATTTTGGTTCTTTAGGGGTTTTTAACTGATTTCTTTCCCGTTCCATGTATTCAGCTTCAAATTTATTTTCATAATCAGAAATTCCTTCATACAGCGTCTTTACAATTTCATTGCCATTTGCATCCACTATTCCATATCTTTGTGCATTGTGCATTTCCTTTACATAACGAAAAACAGTAAAATAATAATCAGGACCAGGCAACAAATTTAATCCGTTAATACTTTGATATCCTTTTTCGGCAGGGATCAAGATATTTCCTTCCGCATCATACAATTCAGCAACTCCATGTTTATAATCATCTCCATTAACAGACATACTTCTGTAATGATTGGCAGTAAAAAAGTTGGATTTTGTAAGACCTTCTTTGTTCGGGAAATCAATGATATCTAGCTTAGCCTCAATTGGACCAACCAGAGCCTCTCCCCTTTCGTTCAAAAAGCACTCAAAACGCGTATCCTTTTCCCCTTCTTTGAATTCCAAATGATAAAACTGTTTGATTTTAACCTCATCATTGATCAGGTAAGCATATTTTCTACCATAGATTGTGTAATCCCCCAACGGAATCACAAATTTTCCATTTTTATCTACCACTCCTGCAACCCATGCTTTCTTATGTTCCTTCGTGGGCCGTATAGCCTCGGCCCCAAGTTGGTATGATTGGTTTATCTTTTCATCCTTATGGATAACCTTCTTTACTATTGCTGTTTTACTGAAAGCCGTCTCTTCTCTGTATGTGTCGCCATGTATTGAAACACGCGTTGAGAAGGATTCGATATTATTGAACTCAGCCTTCAAAATTTCTTCACCCTGTATGTTTATTAGGCCATATAATCCATTAGTGGCCTGTACTTTGGCTACACCATCTTCGAAAGTAAATGCACGCTTGTATTTCGCGGGGATAATTAATTCACCTTGCTGATTTTCATAGCCCTGAAGCACACCTAAATGTGTTGTTTTTTGAATGGGGTTTAGATTGCTACTTTGACCAACAAGAATAACAGGGAATAAAAGAATGAGCAAAGTTGAATATAAGGTTTTCATTTGTAAATAATTTTTAAATTAAGGTCTATTGTATTTAATTTTTTTACGATAGTTCAGTTTTTACCTTTATATCATCTTTTTTTATATACAGTAAATTTAGTATCATTTCACAATATAAAAATTCTCAATCATTATTATCCGTTAAAAATAAATAAGAGGGTTGTCAGGATCGAGCAACCCTAAGGGGTTATCTTTGGAATTATCACAAACTAAAGAATAACCATGGTTATAAATACAAATTTTACCGGACAGCCGATCTTGAATCAGTTATTAATGTTTATAGACAAAGGAAGCATAAGAAAAATAGCAGCTAAACACCAGACTGACCAGTATGTAAAGAAGTTTACTTCACAGATAATCCATGGTCACCGCTCTTTCGTCCATAAATAGGTAACATCATACAGAGGAGATCTGGAACCCAATGTTTTATTATTAAATTTATCCTTTTCTGTATGCACCACTTTTAGTTTCCCGACCAATATCTCAATTTTGTAAATGTGGCATTTGCACTTCCATAATTTTTGTTTAGTCTGGTAGCACTTTTAGTAATATGGTTGTTATCAAAAATTAAGCAACCTTAACCAAATTCAGACGAACTTTCACTTTTTATCAACGTAAAAATTTCATTATTATTTAGCAGATATATTGCGTTAATTGTTGTGCTATGAGAAAACTACACATTATTCTTCTTTTACTGGTTGCTCCAATTATTTTGCATGCCCAAAGTGTTGAAAAATTTCGGGGAAACATGCCAACACGCATTTCCAACGGAGGTGAAGCAAACTATTACTACTTGCCAGCGAACAACAGTAAAGAAAGTAAACATGGCCGGTTTTCGTACCGGTTAAGACAAACAAAAGGCTTCTCGAAGTTGTACCAGGATGTCAATGGAAACTACAACCAGGGTTTAAAGGATGGCAGATGGACGTTTATCACGAAATTCAAAGATTACAAACAGGATCGAACTTCCAATTATTTATCCGGCACCATGTCATTAACTGCCGAATACGAAAATGGTATTCCTCATGGAAACTGGAAATTCAGCTATTCATACAAAACAAGGGAACAAAATTCAACTACGAGTGGTCGCGCGCAGTGGGATAATTATTCTTCGCCAGAAAATGTTTTCATATCTGTAAAATTCAATCATATGTTGTTGTTTGACAGCCTTTTTATGCAAACTGACGATGGCCGAAGCGTTGAAGGCATTTTATCTGAAGATGGGTTCTTTACAGGCAACTGGAATTTTGAAGATGGAGCGCATTTCATCAGGGAACAGTATGATAATGGACTTTTATACCGTAAAGAAATCTACAATAAAAAAGACACCATTCTTATTGAAATCAGAGATTATTCGGATGTGGAAATGAATCGAAAAGATCGGATAAAACAGATGTTGTTTTCACAGCCGAAAGAAGTAAAGAATTTAACCTATACCCTTGATACTGTATCCGTTTTCGAGTCAACCCAACTGATTCCGGAAATTCTCAATGAATGGATATTTTACAATCCGTATTTGCTGTTTCGTGATCTCGATGGAGACAATTATCAATTTGATGGTTTTATGGGTGGATATTCCGTAAATGTGGTGAACCAGGTTACGGCTGAACAAACTTTAATATTAGCCGTATTGGAAAACCACCTGGCAGATTTTAAACAGGTGAATATGAGGGTTGAAAACCTTTGTCGTGGCAAATCTACATCTGCTCACACAAGGAGCACCATCCAGTTAATGACGTATTATGAGCGCACGGCTGAAAAATATGTTTGCATGGCAAATTCCCTTACATCCCTTCCTGATTTTGAAGATGCAAAAAAGGCTTGTGAAAAGGATTGTTTAAATACCATAAATCTTACGGAAAATCTTCCTGAGTTCCGTTCAAGGGATGAAGCACTTGCATTTTTCCTGAAAGATCTTAATGAAAAATCTCAAACCATGCATTCATACGAGGGAATGCTGCAAAAAGAAGTGTCATTTAAATAATCTCACCTGTTT
>CAZAMT010000006.1:0-42955 GCA_964486145.1 uncultured Bacteroidales bacterium | reverse complement strand
AGGGGTGAAAACAACAAAAATCAGCAGTTTGAAGGCTTTTTAGACCAAACCCTTATATTCAATTGCGGAAAAAATGTTATTGTATATAAATCTCCAGTAATTTGGATTCATTTTCAGGAATAAGTGTAAATTCCCTTAACGCGGCAGGTATTAAAATGGTTTCTCCTTTTTTAAAAGTCTCATCCTCATTGTTATAAGCAACACGAACACTCCCTTCCACGCACATGTATATTACAAATGAATCAAGGGCATATATATCCTTTTTCAAGCTGGAAGTGAGAGGAATGAGGTTCGTAGTAAAATAGGGACAGTTGACAATAATATTTTCTTTGTTATCAATGCTGTTGTATTTTGTGCGGTATTCATCATAAAAATTGTAATCAATAGCGTCAACAGCCAAATCGGTATGCAACTCCCTTTGCTGGCCCGATGCATCTTTTCGGTTATAGTCATAAATCCTGTAAGTTACATCAGACGTTTGCTGAATTTCAGCCAGCATAATTCCGGCACCGATGGCATGTACACGGCCGGCAGGCATAAAAAATACATCACCGGGACTAACGGGTTCAAAATTTAAAATATCCGTTAATTTATTGTTTTTTACATGTTCAATATATTTCTCCTTATCCATCTCCTGATTGAAACCCACAATCAGATTGGAATTCTTTTCGGCTTCCATCACATACCACATCTCGGTTTTACCAAAAGAATGATGTCGCATTTTTGCCAATTCATCATCCGGGTGCACCTGTATGGATAAATCATCGTTGGCATCAATGAATTTAATCAGCAGGGGAAATTCATTTCCATATCGTTCATACACTTTTTCACCAACCAGATCAGCCATATAAACTTCAAGTACCTCCGATAAATCATTTTTCTCAAGAAAACCATTGCTTACAACGGAAACATCCTGCATGACACATGAAATTTCCCAGCTTTCCCCGCATTGGTTGGATCGGGTCGGCTTGTTTAAAACATCCCGGAGCTTTTTTCCTCCCCAGATTTTATCTTTTAGAATCGGTTCAAATTTCAACGGGTATAGCATATTTTCCATGGTTGGTATATTTTAATAATCAACAACTACAATATCTTCCTTAACTTCTTTTATAAATTCCAAAACAGATTGATGCTCAGGATGTTTTCGGTATATGTTAAGTTTATCTTCATCCGCGAACTCGGTGTAAAGGGCCAGGTCATATGCTGCCGGGGAATTGCTAATGTTGATTCCGGTCTCGAGATGTTTAATTTCAGGAATGAAATGAACCAGGTTATCCAATCGTGTTTTCAAGGTTTTTAAATGCTTTTGCTTTTCTTCCTGTTCAAATGAAGATTTCAAACGAAACATGACAATATGTTTGACCATAAATAATAATTTTGTTTTATGATGCCAAAAATAATTGTTTTCTTCCACGGATGAATCAAAAAATGAAGATAATTGGTATAATTGGAGGCTCAGGATCAGGAAAAACAACCATAGCAACAAAATTGATTCAAAAAATAACGTTTACAAAGAATTATTGAACGTGATTGTGCTGAAAGAGAACGATCCACAAAAAAAGTAATACAAAGGTTTTATGACGAGTTCTTACCCATGCATAACCGCTTTGTAGCTCCCAATGCTAAAATTACTGACCATATCGTTGATAACAAAGATATGGATATTGCGTTAAAGCGGATACATGCATTGATCACCGAATTTTAATTTTTCAAATCATGGTAGAACACGTACCACTAAAAAGTATCCTTTTTCTTGATATTGAAACGGTACCACAGTATTCGTCATTCGATGAAGTACCTCAAAAAATTCAAAAACTCTGGCTTAAAAAGGCTCAGTTTATTAAAAAAAACAATGAAACCTCTGATGAGCTATACCGTCGGGCTGGAATTTATGCGGAATTTGGAAAGGTTGTTTGTATATCAATGGGAGTTATTCGGGAAAAAGAAGGCCAGATAACCCTAAAAGTTGCATCCATCTATGATGATGAAGAGACAGCCATATTACAAAAGTTCAAAGAATATCTTTTGATGTTTTCGAAAGGAAGAGAACTCTATCTGTGCGGGCATAATGGAAAAGAATTTGATTTTCCTTACATTGCTCGCCGAATGCTCATTAACAACATTAAACTACCTGAAATTCTGGATGTGGGAGGCAAAAAACCATGGGAAGTGACGTTTCTGGATACCATGGAGCTCTGGAAATTCGGGGACGGAAAAAAATTCACATCCCTTGAATTACTTACTGAGATATTTGGAATTGATTCACCCAAAGAAGAAATGGATGGCAGCATGGTGAATGAAACCTACTGGAAATACAAAGACCTGAAAAAAATTGCAAGTTACTGTGAGCAAGATGTTATTGCACTTACACAGCTATTTTTAAAATTAAATACACATCCACTTATTGATAAACATAACATTGAAATTGTAACCATTGACAAGTAACATTTTAACTTGCATTATTTATAAATTTTGTTTGTAATGAATGAAATGCAGGTTAATCCCGACTTAGATAACCCGTCCCGAACCTGTTTCGGGGAAGTTTAACTTTTTAAAAAAGCTTTACTGAATCTTAGTCGCTGTCAGAGACAGGAATAATTCTGTAATTATTCGGGTTAAATCACTTCCACCTGTTTTTTAACAGGAAAACATTGCCCACGTGACCATATTTACATTTTATCACCAATAAAATTGAGGATGTGTTTCATAAATTCTTCTGGCTGCTCTGCATGCACCCAGTGACCTGCACCGGAAATGCTAATTATTTTTGAATTCCCAAAGATTTCATTTATTAAGGAATGATCTTCACTCGAGATATAACCTGATTTTTCACCTTTGATAAACAGTACGGGCACTTCATCAAGCAATTGTTTATTTGATGTATCTGCTTTGGATAAACCTTTCATTATTTTAGGTAGATCCCTTGCCAGTACTTCTAAATTTAGTTTCCAAACAAAGTTTTTTTGTTTATCTCTTGTCAGATTTTTAAGTAAAAACTGTACGACCGGTTTACTGGGAATACTTTTTAAAAGGATTTTTTGTGCATCGGTGCGGTTTTGAATCTCGTTGAGATCCAAATTTTTCATTGTTTCAATGATACGCGCGTGATCCACCGTTTTCGAAGCATTATCGGAGGTTTTGTAGCCTCTTGGTGAAATATCAATAACCACCAGCTTTTTAACAATATCAGGATATTTTGCTGCAAAAAACATAGCTGCCTTCCCCCCCATGGAATGTCCCAAAACAACAGGTGTTTTTATATCATGATGATAACAAAATGTAAACAGGTCTTTTGTCATATCTTCGTAGGTATGGCTGTCTTCAAAACCCGAATCCCCATGATTTCTGAGATCAACAAGAAATACCTCAAATCCTTTTTCTGACACTTTTTTACCAATCCTCATCCAGTTATCGGATGAACCATATAAACCATGAAGAATGATGAGCGGTTCTCCATCACCAAACCTTTTATAAGCCAGTTCCATTTATTTTAATTCGTTTAAATACAGTTGAATAGTTCTTTCCAATCCAAAATACAGGGCATCCGATATTAGTGCATGGCCAATTGAAACTTCTTTTACCTCTGGTACATGTGTGCAAAAATATTTGAGGTTATCCAGGTTTAAATCATGCCCTGCATTGATTTCAAGTCCTGCAGCATCTGCCGCAACAGCCGCTCGCACAAATGGTTCCACTGCTTTTTCGTTGTTTGTTGGAAAACCCGATGCATATGGTTCGGTATATAGTTCAATCCTGTTTGTTCCGGTATCTGCTGCCCGTTTAATATTTTCTGTATCGGTTTCCACAAACAAAGATGTGCGAATGTTTCTGGAATGAAACCTCTCAACGACCTCTTTCAGAAATTTCTTATTGGGTTCAATTTCCCATCCCTGATTGGAAGTAAGGGCATTGGGCGGATCCGGCACCAATGTTACCTGATCCGGAACAACTTCCAATACAAGTTCTATAAACTTTTCAGATGGATATCCTTCGATGTTAAACTCCGTTATCAAGGCGGGACGTATCTGCCTGACATCGCTGTACCTGATATGTCTTTCATCTGGTCGGGGGTGAACTGTAATTCCCTGGGCCCCGTATTCCTCACATCTTTGGGATGCTCTGAAAACATCCGGGATATTTCCACCACGTGAGTTTCGTATTGTAGCTATTTTGTTTATATTTACACTTAATCTGGTCATGTTGGTATTATATTTGACATACAAAAGTAAATGATTTAAACCATTAAGGAAACGATATGCTGGCAAAAGAATTGATATCAGACGTGGTGCCTTCTCTGAAAACCTCAGATAGTGGGTTAAAGGCACTATACTGGATGGATATATTTCGGATATCTCATTTGCCCATAATCAATAACAATGAGTTTTTGGGATTGATTTCCGACAAAGATATTTATGATTTAAATATGGCCGATGAGCCCATTGGCAATCATAAACTGTCGTTGATTAGTCCTTTTGTTTTCCAGGAGCAACATATTTTTGAAGTTATTGAAATTGCGTCACGTCTTAAATTATCGGTAGTCCCTGTCCTTAACAATGAGAAGCAATACAATGGGGTAGTTACCACGAATGACCTGATTGATTACATTGCCCAGTTGTCAGCGTTAAACCAACCCGGCGGTATTCTGGTGCTTGAACTAAACCAGAATGACTATTACTTATCGCAGGTATCACAAATAGTTGAAAGCAACGATGCAAAAATCTTAAGCTTGTATGTAAAATCCTATGAAAATTCAGCCCTTCTTGAACTAACATTGAAAATTAATCGAACAGATATCACTTCCATCATGCAGACATTTGAAAGATACAATTACAAAATAAAAGCATCGTACATGCATGATGAAGAACTTGAGAATCTCTTTGACAACAGGTATGAAGCTTTCATGAAATACCTGAGCATTTGATCCATTTATTGAAAAATGATCGACACAGTAATATTTCAAAATTCAGCCTGATTAAAAAACCGCATCAACAATTCATTCATGAAAATAAGTATCTACGGCAAGTCATTTAATCAGAGTTTTATCCCTTTTATTGAAGAGCTTTTTCGGGAATTAAACCGCGAAGGAGCGGAAATTTTTCTTTATCAGCCATTCTTTGATTTTATTAATAGAGATACCGATCTCATCTGCGAGCCTTCTGGTTTTTTCACCTCCTCCGGAGATTTATCTAAAAAAACTGATTTTATGATCAGTATTGGTGGTGATGGAACATTTCTCGAAGCTGTTGGAATCGCGCAGGATTCAAACATCCCCATTGTTGGATTGAACTCCGGTCGACTGGGATTTCTGGCCAACATATCAAAAGAAAGCATTACAGAATCCATTAATGAAATTTTATCAAATAAATTTACATATGAACATCGTTCGCTCATTCATTTGACCTCACCTTCCGACATATTTCATGAATTTCCTTATGGCTTAAACGAGGTAACCATACAAAAAAAGGATTCATCCATGATTACCGTTCACACGTATATCAATGATGAATTTCTTAACTCATACTGGACCGATGGCCTTATCGTCTCCACACCCACTGGTTCAACAGCCTATGCCATGAGTGTTGGCGGCCCCATTATCGAACCGGATTGCAACAACTTTATTATCGCCCCCATTGCTTCACATAACTTAACCGTAAGGCCCATCCTGATTCCTGATAATGTTGAAATAACTCTTAAAATGGATGGAAGAGCAGATAAATTTCTGGTAACGGTAGATAATCGAACGGCTTCATTGAGCAGGTTGGTAGAAATAAAACTAAAAAAAGCCGATTTTTCCATACGTATGCTAAAACTCCATACAAATACATTTTACAAAACCATTCGGAACAAACTCATGTGGGGTGTAGATAAACGAAATTGATGCAAAAACATTTTAGTTATGAATGCCGTAAACTATTTTTTGTTTTAAGAGTTGTAATTTATCAAATAGTTTTGGTTAAATTTAAGGTTATTGTTAATTTTGAAATCAATCAAGCCATCGTATAACATGAAAAAGATTTTACTAGCTTTTGTTTTTACCACTTTTTTGATAACTGCTGTTGATGCCCAGCGTTGGAAATTACGTCGATATGAAGGAATACTGGGGTTTGGTACCACAAATGTTTTTGGAGATATTGGCGGTACCGCTGATCAATCCAACCTGTTTGGACTTAAAGATATTGAAATAGATCAGACACGGCCTTCTTTTTATGCCGGTATCCGGTATAAAATTGAAGAAGATATGGCTGTAAAACTCAATATTGTGTATGGTATAGGATCAGGAAGTGATGATGGCTCAAAAAATGAACATCGGGAATTAAGTTTTAAAACAACATTAATTGAATCTTCCGTACAGTATGAATATTATTTTTTGAGAGAAGACAGACGTTTAAAATCCTCCGCTGTTTTTAACAGGCGTGGGATGATCAACAATTACGCGAAAATTGCCGCCTACGCTTTTGGGGGACTGGGTGGAATTTATTTTAATCCATCCCTTGAAGGACCTCCATCCCAATTAGCTCATGAGTGGCACATTGTTGATGGTTATTCCAAATTTAATTTAACGTTACCAGTGGGGTTGGGTCTAAAATATACGATTGATGACCAAATATCTCTGGGGTTTGAACTGGGAGGAAGATACACTCTATCCGATTATCTTGAAGGATTTTCAACAACTTTTTCAAAAAACAATGATATTTATTACTTCACCAATCTGACCTTCATTTACAAGGCCAGAACAGATAGAAGAGGAAGACCAATATTGTTCAGATAATATTCTATATTTGCCCTCCGTTATAGTTAACATGAAAAAAACAAAGGGCATCATACTTCTGCTAGCGTTTTTCGCAACGCCTTCATTTGCACAACCAAATGCCGATATTGGTGTATTTGGGGGTTCAACTTTTTACCTTGGTGATCTAAACCCACTGGTACCGTTTCAGAACAATTCATATGCCTTCGGGGGATTGTACCGATACAATCTTAACAAGCGGTATTCCATTCGAGGTAATTTATACTATTCGAACATCAAAGGTGCTGATATCAATAACAATTATCCCCAATTTCAGCAAAAAAGCTTTTCAACCAGTTTACTTGATGCTTCTGTACAATTTGAATTTAATTATTTGCCTTACCTGCCTACCAAAAAAAAATATGATTTCACTACCTATCTCAGTGCCGGACTTGGATACAGCTCGGTATTAAGTTCAAACGTCGGGGCTAACAGCCATCCGACCATTCCGTTTGGTATCGGGTTTAAAATTAACCTGACTGATCGAATGAGTGCCGGATCGGAATGGACATTCAGGAAGACATTTAACGATAATGTGGATGGATTAACAAATTTTAACGATCCTGTAGAGTCCTCTGTTATACATAATAATGATTGGTATTCCTTTATCGGCCTTTTTATTACCTATAAGTTTTTTAAATTTGCAGAAAATTGTCCGGCTTATTTAAATAATTGATACCTCGCGTATGTCTTTTAAAGATAAAATCAAAATGGATAGGTTGCCCGGGCATGTTGCCATTATAATGGACGGCAATGGCAGATGGGCAAAACAAAAGGGAAATCAGCGAATATTCGGTCATCAAAATGGAGTTAAAGCAGTTCGGGATACTGTGGAAGCTGCTGCCGAACTGGGGCTGGACTACCTTACACTCTATGCCTTCTCAACTGAAAACTGGAACCGGCCAAGAACAGAAATCGATGCCCTCATGGCTCTGTTGGTTTCCACATTGAATTCCGAAAAAAAGACGTTGCTTGATAACAACGTACAGCTTAAAGCCATCGGAGATTTAACAAGCCTGCCTGAAAAAGTGGCCAATCAACTAAACAAAGTAATTGATGAAACATCATTAAATGACGGATTAAAGCTTATTCTGGCATTAAGTTACAGCGGAAGATGGGAAATGATAAACGCTATAAGAAATATTGCCAGCGATGTGGTGGATAATAAAATGAATATAAATGAAATTTGTGACACCTCCTTTAATAAATACTTAACTACCTGTAACCTGCCTGATCCCGAATTACTCATACGTACCAGTGGAGAGTATCGAATCAGCAATTTTCTGTTGTGGCAGATTGCATACGCAGAATTGTATTTCACAGATACACTTTGGCCTGATTTTAGAAGGGAAGATTTCTACAAAGCCATTGTAAATTTTCAAAGCAGGGAGAGAAGATTCGGTAAAATCAGTGAGCAAATTTGCGAATAAAATGAAAATTATGAAATTGCTTTTCAAATATCTAATCATTGCTGCATTGTTACTTAGTAATGAGAACATAATGCATGCCCAACAAAACGTTCGGTTCAATTATGGTGATCCGAAGGAATATGTCGTTGCCAACCTGAAAGTTTCAGGCGTTGAGTTTCTTGATAAACAAGTACTTGCAAATATCTCCGGAATACGAACCGGGGATGTCATTTCCGTTCCGGGTGATGATATCTCGAGAATGATTGATAAATACTGGAAACAGGGTTTGTTTTCAGATATTAAAGTAACCGTGGACAGCGTTTCCGGAAGAAAAATATTCCTTGATGTTTACCTGAAAGAAAGACCGCGTATCGCCAGTCTCACAATTGAAGGAGTAAACAAATCGGATCAGGAAGATTTACAGGAAAAAATGGAACTGCGCCGGGGTAGCCAGGTAACAGAAGAATTGTTAAACAATACAGATTTAATTATAAAAAACCATTTCATTGAAAAAGGTTTTTTCAACGTTGAAATCGATTTTATTCAGGAACGCGATACTACCTACGCGAACCGGGTAAACCTGGTGATTGACATTCATAAAAATGATCGGGTTAAAATAAACGACATCGTTTTTAAAGGAAATCAGGTTTTCAAAGATGGAAAACTACGGCGTGTGATGAAAAACACAAAAAAAAGAAACCTCAACTTTTTTAAAGCTTCAAAGTACATTGAACCTGATTTTAAGGAGGATAAAGCTTCACTTATTGAATTTTACAATGAAAACGGTTACCGTGATGCTAAAATACTCGATTCCCAAATAGAAGTTCTCAGTGAAAAAAGAATAAACCTGTATATTGATATTCAGGAAGGTGAACAGTACTTTTTTAGAAATATTTCATGGGTTGGTAACACCAAATATCCTGATGAAGTTCTTGACAATGTCCTGGGTATTGAAAAAGGAAATGTGTATGACCAGACGCTGCTGATGAACAGGTTGCAAATTAAAGAAGATGCCGTTTCTTCACTATACATGGACAATGGGTATCTTTTTTCAAGCATTGAACCGGTGGAAGTTAATGTTGAAAATGATTCCATCGATCTTGAAATGAGGGTTTACGAAGGTAAACAGGCCAGGATTGACCAAATCATCATTAAAGGAAATACAAAAACCAATGAACACGTTATTCGCAGAGAATTGCGGACAAAACCAGGTGAATTGTTCAGTAGAAATGACATTATTCGTACGGTAAGGGAACTTGCACAGTTGGGGCACTTCAACCCGGAAAACATTGTTCCGAATCCGATTCCAAATCCGGAAGAAGGAACCGTTGATATTGAATACCAACTGGAGGAAAAAGCCAATGACCAATTAGAAGTATCCGGAGGTTGGGGTGCCGGAATGTTTGTTGGAACCATTGGTCTGCGTTTTTCCAATTTTGCAGCAAGTCGCATGTTCGATCCCAAGGCATGGCGGCCCGTGCCTTCAGGCGATGGCCAAACACTCAGCCTCCGTGCACAAACCAATGGAAAATACTACCAATCTTACAATGCAACGTTTGTTGAACCCTGGTTTGGAGGTAAAAAACCAAATTCCTTCTCGGTTTCACTGTTTCATTCCAAAGTGAATAAACCCGATGGGTATTCATACTACGGATATATTCGCAATCCAAAAAATATCCCTGATGATTACATGAAAATTACAGGTGGTTCCATTGGTCTGGGTCGAAGATTATCCTGGCCGGATGACTACTTTACCCTGTACAATGAAATAAGCCTGCAACGATATAGATTGAAGGATTACTATGATTATTTCCGGGTAACAGATGAGATTGCTCTCAACAACGGAACATTCCATAGTTTTGCTTTTAAAACCACATTCGGAAGAAGTTCCCAGGACCAGCCCATTTATCCCCGTCGTGGATCAAATTTCTCGTTATCTCTCGAAATTACCCCGCCGTATTCATGGTTTAAAGAAGATGGTTTTTACAGACTTTCACCAGCCGAAAAAGAAACCATCCGGGGCATCGTGGAAGCAGAAAACCCAAATGCAACGGAAGCAAGGTTGGCAGGATTGCAGG
This sequence comes from uncultured Bacteroidales bacterium, assembly GCA_964486145.1. Classification (GTDB taxonomy): domain Bacteria; phylum Bacteroidota; class Bacteroidia; order Bacteroidales; family JAAAOM01; genus CAZAMT01. The sequence goes on along the minus strand of CAZAMT010000006.1, from coordinate 32,681 downwards.
AAGATCGAATCCTGCGTAATGAACTTGCCGAAAAATACAAGCTCCTGGAACATCATAAATGGACATTTAAATCAGCATGGTACAACCGGATTATTGGCGACCTTGTGTTGATGACAAAGGCTGATTTTGGATTTAAAGGATATTTTAGCAAAGATATTGGCGCCTCCCCATTCGAAGGTTATATGGTAGGTGGTGATGGTATGGGATACGGCCAGTTTGGTGTTGAAACCATTGGCCTGCGTGGATATGAAAACTACTCTTTAACGGAATTTCCATACTATACCAACTCCGGATCCCAAGATTCAAGAACCCGTTATGCCAATATCTACAATAAATATACAATTGAATTGCGTTATCCGTTTACCCTCTCTCCGTCAGCATCCATCTACGGACTTGCATTCCTGGAAGGTGGGAATGTATGGTATGATCTAAATGAATTTAATCCCTTTATCATCAGGCGAGCTGCCGGTGTCGGCGTCAGAGCTTTTCTCCCGATGTTCGGGATGCTGGGAATTGATTGGGGTTACGGATTTGATGAAACACCGATACCAGGAAACAATGGAGGACAATTCCATTTTGTTCTGGGTCAGCAGTTTTAACATTGTTTAACTAAATATTAATAATTACCATGAAACGTATATTATCAGTTATAATTATTATGATGCTTTTTATTGGCACTGGCCAAGCTCAGCGATTTGCCTTTGTCGATACAGAGTATATCCTTTTAAATATTCCTGCTTACAAAGCGGCACAGGACCAAATTGATGAACTCTCAAAAGAATGGGAACAGGAAATAAAGCTGAAATACGATGAGATTGAAAAATTATATAAAGATTATCAGGCTGAAAAAGTTTTACTTACCGAAGAAATGAGGGTTAAAAGGGAAGAAGAGATCATCAACAAAGAAAAAGCGGTAAAGGAATTACAACAACAATATTTTGGCCGTGAAGGAGAGTTGTTTAAAAAACGGCAGGAATTAATTGAACCTATTCAGGATCAAGTGTATAATGCAGTTAAAGAAATAGCTACAGAAGGCAATTACGCGGGTATATTTGATTCATCAGGCAGCCCGGCCATTCTGTTTGCAAATCCAAAAAACGATGTAAGTGATGAAGTGCTGACAAAATTAGGTTATAAAAATTAAAGTTTTACTTTTGTACAAATTTTTGAAAACATTAAATACTTGAAAATAAAAGAAGAAATGAAGAAATTTTTAGTTTTTGCATTCATCAGTTGTGTTTTATCTGTTAGCATTGGACAAGCTCAGAACGCTCCAAAGTTTGGTCACATTAACACCGAAGAGCTGTTGCAGGCTATGCCCGAAAGTGATTCTGCACAAGCGGAACTGGAAGCTGATGCCAAAGCGTTAGAGGAAAATCTGGAAGCAATGCAGGTTGAATACAATCAAAAACTGGATGCATATCTCCAGGAACAGGAAAAATACTCTGACATTATCAGGGAAACAAAAGAAACTGAATTACAGGATCTTCAGCAACGTATCCAGCAGTATTCATCAAACGCTCAACAGCGGTTACAAAGAAAGCGCGGACAATTGTTCCAGCCTATTCTGGACAAAGCTAAACAAGCCATTGAAGCGGTTGCTCAGGAACAGAACATCACCTATGTGTTTGATACCAGTTCGGGTGTACTTATTTACACCGCTGATAACAGTCTTAATCTTCTACCTATGGTAAAGGAACAATTAGGCGTACAATAATAAACAAAATACCAAAAAAAGGCCATTTCCGGGGAAATGGCCTTTTTTTGTATAACCACCATGCAAACATCAACAACACACCCCATCGGAGTTTTTGATTCAGGATACGGTGGATTGACTGTTCTGACAGCATTAAAGTCAAGATTACCCCATTATGATTTTCTGTATCTTGGTGACAATGCCAGGACACCTTACGGCAATCGCTCTTTTGAATCGGTATACCGATTTACCCTGCAAGGAGTGAAAAGACTTTTTCAATTTGGCTGCCCACTGGTTATCCTGGCATGCAATACTGCATCTGCAAAGGCCCTCAGAACCATTCAGCAACAGGATTTACCCACCATCGATCCAATAAAAAGGGTGCTTGGTGTGATTCGACCGACCACAGAAATGATTGGCGAAATAACAAAATCAAACAATGTCGGAGTATTAGGCACCAATGGAACCATACAATCAGAATCATACCGCATTGAAATTGAAAATTTTTTCCCGAATGTAAACGTCTGGCAGCAGGCATGTCCCATGTGGGTACCAATCATTGAAAACAACGAACATGCTGGTTCAGGGGCGGATTACTTCGTAAAAAAATACCTGGATCAGCTACTGGAAAAATCAGACAGCATTGATACCATCATTTTAGGATGTACGCATTACCCGCTAATGCTTCCGAAAATTAGGGCATACCTCGCTGCAGATATAAAAATTATTTCACAGGGAGAGGTTGTTGCAGAGCGCCTGAATGATTATTTGCACCGTCACCACAACATGGAGAAACGTTGCACGAAAAATGGTCTGATAAAGTTTTACACGACCGACACATCAGAGTTATTCGATCAGCAAGCATCCATTTTTTATGGCGAAAATGTATTGTCGGAGAAAATAGTATTGTGACTTTTTGCATTTCAGCAGCCAAAGCTATAACAAAGGATAATTTAATAAATATGTTTACATTTGATATTAAAACACCGAACCATGACAAAAGACAATTCAATAATCAAGCAAATTCCCAATCTGCTTACAAGTATGAATATTTTTTTGGGGTGTATGGCAATTGCATTCGCTTTTGAACGCAATTTGCAGATTGCAGGATTTATTATTTTCCTCGCCGCCATTATAGATTTTCTGGATGGCTATTTTGCCAGGTCATTAAATGCTATTTCATCATTTGGTAAAACGCTGGATTCACTGGCCGATATCGTGAGTTTTGGAGTTGCCCCGTCCATTATTCTGTACCAAATGCTCATCATGTCTCTCACATACCATGATTCTTCCTTTAATATTGAAACAGCGACCATTCTTGAAAGTATTATCTTGTATACATCGTTCCTTGTAGCTGTATTTAGCGGAATAAGGCTTGCCAGGTTTACTATTTCAGCAAATTCCGATAATAATTATTTCTACGGTTTACCCACTCCGGCTGCAGCAATTCTAATTGCTTCTATCGCACTTATTTTGGTAGAAACCGAAAATGTGCAGTTGCAGGATCTTGTACTGAATACCTATTTTTTGGTAATCCTGGTGATACTGTTAAGTTTATTGATGGTTTCGGGCCTTCGACTGTTCTCCTTTAAATTTGCAACTTATGCATTCAGCAAAAATGTTACGCGCTATATTTTTTTGATAATCAGTTTAATACTAATTATTATTTTCAATGTATTTGCTATCCCGGTGATTTTTTTCATTTACATTTTTCTGTCGCTCCTTCAAAACTGGAATGCATTACCTCATTAATCTGGAAATATATCCTGCATATGACAAAATTCATACAACCGATTGATGAATGTCAGGTCAAGAATAAAAACTTCAACATAATTTAACTTTTCATTTTCACGTTCTTACTATTAAAAAAATACGGAACTACTTGGTTAAAAATCAAAATATTATAATTTATTGTTTAAAACGGTTATATTTAATTTCTATATTAGTGAAATTGTATTAAATTATTTCTATATTTATATAATTCCATATAATGTGCACTAAAAAGACAAGTTTGTCGATGTAAAACATCAAATTTCAATCTGTAATGAGTAAAAATCCAAAAATAATTGAAGTAGACGAAGTAGTGGTTAAGTTTGCAGGCGATTCCGGAGATGGCATGCAATTTACCGGTAGTCAGTTTTCTGATTCCTCAGCCTTTGTTGGAAATGATTTGTCAACATTCCCGGATTATCCGGCAGAAATTCGTGCACCACAAGGTACAGTTGCCGGGGTTTCGGGTTTTCAGGTACATATTGGACACAAAGAAGTTCAGACCCCGGGTGACCAGGCCGATGTTTTGGTTGCTATGAACCCTGCTGCTCTGAAAGCGAATCTGGGATGGCTAAAACGTGGTGCTACAATCATCATTGATATTGACAATTTTGATAATAAATATTACAAAAAAGCCGGTTACGTTGAAGATCCGCTGCATGATGGTTCTCTGGAGGGTTATACAGTTGTGAAAGCACCAATTACCAATCTCACACGGTCGACAGTTAAAAATCACGGACTGGATTTTCGTACTGCTGATAAAACAAAAAACCAGTTTGTTGCCGGTCTTCTGTACTGGCTTTTTAACCGCGACTTAAAAATTGGTAAGGACTTTTTAATCGAAAAATTTAAGCATAAACCTGAATTGGTTGAGGCAAACACTGCTGTGCTGGAAGCCGGCTATAATTATGCGGAAACCATTGAAGCCATGTCAACCACATTTTTGGTCAATCCTGCAAAAGACAAAAAGGGATTGTTCAGAAACATTACAGGAAACATTGCTGCCGCCTGGGGTTTGCTTGCTGCTTCCGAGAAATCCGGCAGAAAACTGTTCCTGGGTTCTTACCCCATTACCCCGGCAACAGAAATATTGCAGGAGTTGTCAAAAATGAAACACCTCGGTGCGATAACTTTTCAAGCTGAGGATGAAATTGCGGGTATTTGTTCAGCTATTGGGGCAAGTTATTCAGGCAGACTGGGCGTAACCAGTACTTCCGGCCCGGGTCTTGCACTCAAAAGTGAAGCTATTGGGCTGGCCGTTATGACCGAATTACCGCTTGTCATAATAAACGTACAACGTGGTGGTCCTTCCACAGGGTTACCCACCAAAACGGAGCAATCAGATTTAATGCAGGCCCTCTATGGCCGTAACGGCGAAAGTCCGGTTGTCGTGCTTGCTTCATCAACACCAGCCAATTGTTTTGAATTTTCGTACCGGGCAGCAAAAATCGCGATTGAACATATGGTACCCGTCATTATGTTATCCGACGGATACCTGGCCAATGGTTCAGAATTGTGGCAAATTCCGAAAACTGCAACCCTGCCATCCATTGAACCTCCACTGGTAAAGAACAATGAAAAATCATATTATCCTTATACACGTGATCCCAAAAAACTCTCAAGGTATTGGGCTGTACCAGGTCAGGAAGGACTCAGACACCGCATTGGCGGACTTGAAAAAGCGGATGTTACCGGTGAAGTTTCTTACGACCCAATCAATCATGAAAATATGGTTGAATTGAGGGAAGAAAAGGTAAACAAAGTAGCTGATTTTATCCCGTTACAGGAAATCGAGGGCGAAAAATCCGGCGATTTACTTGTGGTTGGCTGGGGTGGTACTTACGGAGCATTGCACATGGCTATGAAGGAATTACAGGAAAATGGCAAAAATATCAGTCTCGCCCAATTTAATTACATCCGGCCATTACCAAAAAACACGGAAAAAATCCTGGCAGGATTTAAAAAAATCCTGGTATGTGAGTTGAACCGCGGACAATTTTTCAATTATTTAAAAATGAGTTTCCCTCAGTTCAAATATTTGAAATACAATAAAGTTCAGGGGCTCCCATTTATGATTTCTGAGCTAAAAAATAAATTTAATGAAATTTTAGAGGAGGATTAAAAATGTCAGACATATTCGAACAAATTACAAAGGAGGATTTCGACCTTGTTAACCAACCCGTTAAATGGTGCCCGGGTTGCGGCGGACATGCAGTGTTGTCAACGATTAAAAAAACCCTTCCGGATATGGGTATTAAAAAAGAGAACATCGTTTTTGTTTCCGGAATCGGTTGTTCCTCCCGATTTCCTTATTATATCAACTCGTATGGTTTTCACAGTCTTCACGGTAGAGCTTTCCCCATTGCTACAGGTATAAAAGTTGCTAATCCTGAATTGAGTGTTTGGATAGTTACCGGTGATGGTGATTCCATGGCCATTGGCGGAAACCATTTTATACATCTTCTCCGCAGAAATCTTGATGTTAATATTTTGCTGTTAAACAATAAAATATATGGCCTTACAAAAGGACAATATTCACCCACCACACCAAAAGGAAGTCTTACCAAAACATCCCCCGAAGGAAGTATTGAAAATCCTTTTATGCCGGGTGAACTGGCTATGGGCGCGCAAGGTACATTCTATGCACGAGTTGTAGATACAGAGCCAAAAATGATGCGTGAAGTTTACAAAGAAGCAGTTGCCCACAAAGGAACTTCCTTAATCGAAGTGCTGCAAAACTGTGTTATATTTAACAACCAGGTGCACTCCGAAATAACAGGGAAGGATGTCCGTGAAGAACATCAGATATACCTTCAGCACGGAAAACCAATGATTTTTGGTAAAAACAGGGATAAAGGACTGGTGCAGGTTGGATCAAAGTTTTTAAAAGTAACCATCGGAGAAAATGGTATTACCGAACGGGATATTCTCGTGCATGACGTGGAACGTTCTGATGATACCAGACATTACATGCTATCTCGAATGACTCTGCCCGATTACCCTGTGGCAATGGGTGTGATTAGAGCATCAAATAGTTCGGTTTACGAAAATGAACTTAAAAGTCAGGTTAGTGTTGCAGAACAAACATCAGATGTTAAAAATGTTGATGAACTGCTTCATAGCGGTCATGTTTTTGAAATTAAGTAGATACAAAAATTTCATTTACATAAAATAAAGCAAGGCCCGTTTAAAATCGGGCTTTTTTTTTATCTTTATTCACCAAACCAAGTTTAATCCAAATGGTCAAAAAATTCCTGCAACAAGGCAAATTATTATTGCCATGCATCCTTATGTTCATTCATAATTCATGTCAGGATTCACCTGAAAAAACTCATTACAGGTTGTGGTATAAACAACCGGCAACTGAGTGGACAGATGCACTGCCGGTAGGCAACGGCAGAATCGGCGCCATGGTTTTTGGAAACATTCAGAACGAACGAATTCAGTTGAACGAAGAAAGTCTGTGGGCGGGTATTCGGAGAAATTGCAACAATCCGCAGTCATTGAATTACTTAGATGAAGTACAACAACTTCTTTTAAACGATAAAAACAATGAAGCTCTTGATGTAGCCAAAAAGCAATTAATGGGCATACCTCCCAGGATCCGTTCTTATCAGACATTGGGAGATGTTTTCATACAATTGGATATTGACTCGGCTACAATTTCGGAATATGAGCGATCCCTCGATTTAAACACCGGAATTGCTCACACCAGGTTTAATTATAATGGACAACTCATACAAAGGGAAGTATTTGTCTCATCACCAGACAATATCGTTGTTATCCATATAAACAGCGGAGATAAGAATGTACTCTCAGGAAAAATCAACCTGGCAAGAGAAAAGGATGTAGTTGTGAAGGCATCAGGACAGGATGGTCTCATAATGGAAGGACAAATAACAGATGAACATGATTCACAAACGGGCCCGGGCGGGAAACATATGAAATTTGCCTCTATTTTGAAGATACTGGATTGTGATGGCAAAGTAATTACTTCCAAAAACGCTATATCACTAAAACAAGCCAGCCAGGTGACCATTTTATTAACAGCAGCAACGGACTATAACCTGCAAAAACTAAATTTCGATCGTGACATACGTCCCGTGGATGTTTGTAAGAAAATCCTTGAAGGAAATTTCGAAAAATCCTATGACCAAATGAAGGCTACACATACAGAAGATCATCAGGAAATGTTCAACCGTATGTCCATTCAACTGGGAGACAGCAACACGGATACCATACCCACCGATAAGCGATTACAAAACGTTATTGATGGTAAAAAAGATGATAACCTTATAGCACTTTACTTCCAATACGGGAGGTACCTTCTCATGGGCAGTTCAAGAGAACCAGGGCAACTACCTGCCAACCTTCAGGGTATCTGGAATCCTTATTTTAATGCACCCTGGAATTCAGACTACCATACAAACATCAATGTACAGATGAACTATTGGCCGGCAGAAGTTTGCAATCTCTCCGAAACAAGCCATCCATACATTCATTTCTTCCGTGCGGTAAGTGAACCGGGGGCTGTAACCGCCAAAGAAATGTATGGCGCAAACGGGTGGACCATGCACCACGCAACCAATGTTTTTGGCCGCACTGCCGTTCAGGACGCCATCAGACACGGAATGTTTCCCATGGGAGCTGCCTGGGTGTGTTTTCCTGTCTGGAGACATTTCGAATTTACAATGGATACTGCTTATCTTGAAAATACCGGTTGGCCTTTAATTCAAGGTGCTGTACAATTTATTCTTGATTTTCTTATTGAAAGTCCCGAAGGATATCTGGTCACTGCCCCCTCTTATTCTCCCGAAAACACATTTTACCTGCCTGAATCGAACGAACAAATGCGTCTTACATATGGACCAACCATGGATATAATGATTATTCGTGAGTTGTTCGATTATGCATTGAAATCGATGAAAATCCTGAAAACAGATGATCCGATGCGCACAGAAATTATTGAAAAACGTGACAGCCTGCCGCCTGTTCAAATTGGTGCTAACGGAACCATTCAGGAATGGATAAAAGACTATAAGGAGGTAGAGCCCGGTCACAGACACATATCTCACCTTCTCGGCCTGCACCCGGGAACGCAGATAACGGAAGATAATGAAGCACTGTTTGAAGCCGCCCGCAAAACCATTGAATACCGGTTATCACACGGAGGAGGTCACACCGGGTGGAGCCGTGCATGGATTATCAATTTCTACGCACGTCTGCTTAACGGAGAGGAAGCTTATAAACACCTCGAACTGCTGCTTCAAAAATCAACCCTTACGAATTTATTTGATACGCATCCACCATTTCAGATCGACGGAAATTTTGGGGGAACTGCCGGAATTGCAGAAATGTTGATTCAAAGCCACAGGGATTTCATTCACATTTTACCGGCCCTTCCGTTATCATGGAAAAACGGACATATAACAGGAATAAAGGCCAGGGGAAATTACACACTTGATATTGAATGGAAAAATGGTGTACTTAACAATATGAGCATAAATGCCGCCCATAGCGGACCATGTAAGATAAAATACAAGAACAAAGTCATCACTTTGCAATGTGAAGAAAATAAAACGTACAAACTTAACACAGATTTTAAACTGTTATGATTCTAAAAAAAATCACTTTTCTTACAGCATGCGCGCTAATCTCAGCCCATCTCAGTGCCCAGGTTAATGATCCCGATCCAACTCGATTCAGTTCCCAAATCAATGCATTCGATTCACTCGACAATTGCTATCTTCCTCAAGGAGATATTGTATTATTCGTTGGCAGTTCTTCCTTCAGAATGTGGAAAGACGCAGCAGATGTTTTCTCGAAATACAATGCCGTAAACCGGGGCTTTGGCGGTTCACATTTTAGCGATGTACATCATTATTTCGATGCCCTGATCAAAAAATATTCTCCAAAAACGCTTCTTTTGTACGAAGGTGATAACGATGTTGCTCATGGCAAGAGTCCCGATCGTGTGCTTCATGATTTCAAAAAACTGGTTGAAAAAATGAAATCTGAAACAACCGTTGAAAACATTGCCCTTGTATCCATCAAACCCAGCCCGGCACGATGGAACATTTCAAATAAAATGATAGATGCAAACAACCGTATGAAGGAATACTGCGAAAGCCAGAGCGGAGTCTCTTTTATTGATATCTGGCCGCTCATGTTAGATGCCCGGGGCAAACCGGATAATCAGCTATACATTGGTGATGGAATTCATATGAATCATTGCGGATATAAGCTTTGGGAAAAGAAGATTTTAGAGTACCTGGAAAACCTTCCCGAATAATTAAAAAATGTGCACATGTTTAACCAACTTCCAATAACCAGGATAAAAATTACCATTGCAAAAATCCTGTATAAAATTGTTGTCCCATTCATCAGAAAACGTACCGTTATTCGAAAAAGAAATGGTATTAAATACGAACTTGATTTAACAGAAGGAATTGATTTCTCCGTGTTTCTTTTTGGCAATTTTCAGAAACATGTCACTAAATCGAAATATTTAAACATGCCCAAAGATGCTACGATTTTTGATGTTGGAGGAAATTTTGGAATCATGGCCCTGCAATATGCAAAAGTCGCTGAACAGGGAAGGGTAATTTCTTTTGAACCTACACATTATGCTATAGGAAAATTCAAACGAAACCTTGAACTGAACCCCCATTTAAAGCAACGTGTGCAGTTAATTAACACCTTTGTTTCTCATATCAGCACTGACAGTCCTGAGATTAAGGCATATTCCAGTTGGAAAATCAGCGGATCGGGCGGCGAACATCACCCGGTGCATCTTGGAACGAGTAAACCGGCAGATGGTGTTGGATCGGTTACCCTTAATGATTTTTGTTCGGAAAATAAACTGGATAAAATAAACCTCATAAAAATTGACACGGATGGCCATGAATTTGAGGTATTTAAAGGAGCAAAAAATGCCATCGCGAAATACAGGCCTGCGATCATATTTGAAGTTGGCAAGTACGTGATGGAAGAAAAAAACATAACCTTTAATTTCTATATCGATTATTTTAATGACCTCAATTATAAGCTAATCGATTCGAAGACCAACAAGCGATTGGATGCGAATTCCTGGGAAAAACGAATACCATCGTTGGGTACCACAGATGTAATCGCGATACCCGAATAAATCGTTCGAAAGAGGCTTATAAATTGCGCAAAAAAAGGACAGACAATATTCCATCATTCAATACTTGAACTTTTTTCTGAATCTCATTGTATCCTTTTGGTTATTGAATCTTGCATTTGACCACCATTTAATTTAATTTTTAAGAATTTTTAGAAAGCCATGGATGCAAATCAAATATCATTATCTGATTTTCAGAAACTGTATGCTGAGAACAAAGAGCGACTGAAGGAGTTAGCTTGCATCAACCGTACCACTCAAATCATGAAAGAAGGCAAAAGCCTCGAAGATACGCTTCAGCAAATCTGCCTGGTGCTTCCCACTGGATGGCAATACCCCCAGGACACTGTAGCTCGAATTAATTACGATGGAATGGAATTTAAAACTCCTGAATTTAAGGTTACACATTCGCGTTTAAGCCAGCGATTCGAGACCATTTCAGGTAAAAAAGGGAAAATCGAGATTTATTACCTCGAAAAATACATGGATTTGTATGAAGGACCATTTTTACTTGAAGAAAGACACCTCATCGATAATCTGGCCAACAACATCGAAAATTACATTAACACGGTGGAAGCCCGTGTTATTATGCGAAAAACCCTTCAAAAAGAAAATTTTGAACAGGAAATTCTGGAGTATAAAAAGGATGGAAAATTAAACAGCAGACAACTGCTTCAAACATTTTTAAATAAATACAATGCCAACAGGGATATCTTCCATGATCTGCAACCCTTTAAAGTGAAGGAGATTTTGCTTGTTGCCACCCTGTATGATGCATACAGCATTGAAAAAGAGGGCCGGTTCACCGAACACATCCTGGGCGAATACCATCAGTTTAACCTTACTTCCATGCCTCGTATCACTGGAGTCACAACGTATGAGGAAGCTTTGGCCAAACTTGGAGAAAAGCATTACGACATGGTTATTCTCATTGTAGGCGCTGAAAAACGAGTTCCCCTGGAAGCAGGAAAAAATATTAAAAAGGTGTTTCCCTACATTCCGGTTTATCTGTTATTAAACAATAACCGGGAAATGGAGTTTTTTACCAAATCAGGAAAACCCGACTCCATTGATCGCATTTTTATCTGGAATGGTGACTCCAAGGTATTTTTTGCAATGGTTAAACATCTTGAAGATAAGGTGAATGTTGAAAACGACACACGCCTGGGGTCGGTTAAAATTATCCTGCTTGTTGAAGATTCAGAAAAATACTATTCCAGATACCTTCCGTTATTGTATAACAGTGTAATGGATCAAACCAGGAGACTCATGCAGGATGTAAGCACCGACGATTTATATAAGGTGTTGCGCTACAGGGCTCGCCCAAAAGTACTGCTGGCAACTACCTGGGAAGAAGCCATCCTGAATTTTAACAAACACCGGGATCACCTGCTGTGCCTGATCACCGATGTGAAATTCAGGAAAAACAACAGGTTGAACCCAACGGCAGGATTTCAACTTGTAAAACACATAAAAAATCAACTTGAAGATTTACCCACAATTATACAGTCATCTGATCCTTCAAATTCACATAAAGCTTATGAATTAAAGGCAATTTTCATAAACAAAAACTCTGACAGTTTGATCCAGGACATTAAAAGTTTTGTTAGTCATTACCTCGGTTTTGGAAATTTCATTTACCGGGATGCCTATGGAAAAAAAATTGCAGAAGCCCGATCATTGAAAGAATTTGAAGGCTATATCAATTCCATTCCTGCTGAATCACTTATCTATCACGGTCGCAGAAACCATTTCTCATTGTGGCTGATGGCCCGGGGTGAAATTCGTATTGCGCGAATGATTAACCCAATCAAAGTCACTGATTTCAGCACCCCGACTGAATTTAGGAATTACCTTCAATTTGTCATCAGCAAGTACCGGAATGAAACAAGTACAGGACGAATTGTGAATTTTGATGAAAAAGCACTCCTTGACGAAAGCAGTATCGTTAGTTTAGGTACAGGCGGCCTCGGGGGAAAAGGACGCGGCCTGGCTTTTATTAACACACTCATCAATAACATTAGTTTCGGAAATGTAATAAAAAACATTAAAGTTCGCACTCCTCGAACATCGTTTATCGGAACAGATGAATTTGACATCTTTATAGAAAAGAACAAGCTGCTGGAGGTAATTCTATATGAGCACGATTACAATCTGATTAAAAGCCATTTTATCAGTGGTGAGTTGTCATATGAGCTTATGAAAAAGTTGCGAATTTTCCTTAAAATTGTTAACACACCACTCGCCATCCGGTCATCCAGCCTGTTTGAAGATTCCACCATGCAGCCTTTTTCAGGAATTTTCGATACATTTTTACTTCCAAACAATCACGAGGATTTCAATATCCGGCTTAACCAAATGGCAACAGCCATTAAACTGGTATATGCTTCCATCTATTCTCCCTCGGCGCGTATGTACTTTGAAGCCGTAAATTATAAAATCGAAGAAGAGAAAATGGCTGTTGTTATCCAGGAAGTTGCAGGCACACAACATGGTACATATTTCTATCCGCATGTTAGCGGAACTGCACAGTCGCATAATTATTACCCGGTAGCACATATGGAGCCGGAAGATGGTTTTGCAGTCATTGGTGCCGGCCTGGGTAAATACGTGGTAGATGGAGAAAAATCATACCGGTTCTCACCCAAATACCCCGAACTGGAAATTGTTACACCGAAAGACCTTTTTCATAGTTCACAAGTTGATTTTTATGCTCTGGATCTTAACGAAAAACAAATAAACCTGACGAAAGATGGTGATGTAGCAGGATTAAAGCGGTTGAGCATTTTTGAAGCTGAAAAACAGGGCACCTTAAAGCATTTGGCATCCGTATATGATCCTGAAAATGATCGTATAGAGCCCGGACTGATGAAACCCGGCCCTCGCATTCTGAATTTCGCCGATATTTTAAAATACAATTACATACCCCTTGCAAATACACTGGAAGTTTTACTTGAGCTGTTCAAGGAGGCCCTGGGCGCTCCCGTTGAACTCGAGTTCGCGATCGATCTGGAAAAAAAGGAAGATGGGTTTCCATCTTTTTACCTGCTGCAAATGAAACCACTGGTTGAAAATCCGGAAGACTATACCATCGAACAACCACCTGAAAAATATGAAAATCGCTTGTTGTACACAGAAAAAAGCCTCGGCAATGGCAAAATTGATTACCTTACGGATTTTGTGTTTGTAAAACCTGAAATCTTCAATAAGCTTGATACAGAAGTTATGGCACACGAAATCGGTGAAATCAATAAAAGCATGAAATCTGCCAGCCGTAACTATATCCTTATGGGACCCGGTAGATGGGGAACCAGAGATAAATTCATCGGAATACCGGTTACATGGCCGCAAATTTCCAATGCCAAAATTATTATTGAGGTCGGGCTAGAAAATTTCCCTCTTGATGCTTCCCTTGGTTCACATTTCTTCCATAATGTTACATCGATGAATGTAGGATATTTCTCTATTCCTGAAAACAATGTGGATGATTACATCAACTGGCAGGTACTGAAAGAACAACCGACCATTTTTGAAACCAAATATTTTTGCCATGTTCGGTTTTCAAATCCCTTAACCGTGATGATGGATGGAAGGAAAAGAATTTCTCTCATTCTTGTTAACCCGTGATACCAATACCAGTATTGGTGAAAATTAAGTTTTTTCGTGTCCTGTTAAAAATGCTATTTTTACGATTCATTCAACAGATCAATTAGATAAAATTAATGAATTAGTGAGGTTAAAATATTATGCCTGAAAAAGAAGACCTGAAAAATTTCTACAACCATCTGGCCCCAAAACGGCTGAAATGGAAAAAACGAAACCGTTTTTATCATCGATCCCTTGAAAAATACTTTTCATTTATCATCCCCGAAAAAAGCAATGTCATTGAATTGGGATGTGGCACCGGGGATTTGCTCAATGCATTACGGCCATCGCGAGGTGTTGGTATCGATTTTTCCGATCAAATGATCCAAATCGCCAAAGAGAAATACCCGCATTTAACATTTGACGTTCAGGATGTTCACCAACTCAATATAGATGAGACATTTGATTATGTGGTATTGTCTGACTTAATTACCACACTCACCGATGTTCAGCAGGCAATGATGAGCTTGCAGGATATAACCACCAGCCGAAGCCGCCTGGTTATTTCCACCTATAATTTTGTTTGGGAACCCATCTTGCGATTGACCGAATTCCTTCATTTAAAGGCCAGACAACCATTGCAAAACTGGCTTTCCCGCGGAGACATAAAAAACCTGCTTGAACTGGAAGACTTTGAAATTATTAAAGAAGAACGAAAAATTCTTCTACCTAAAAAAATTCCTGTCCTCCACTTTCTGTTCAATAAAATTTTGGTTAACCTCCCTATAATCAACTATCTGGGACTTGTTATGATCATCGTTGCACGCAAACGGGAGATCAAACCGGAAAGCCGATCGGTGTCCATTGTTGTTCCGGCACGCAATGAAATGGGCAATATTGAAAATGCCATTCTGCGTACACCTCCTTTCGGAACGTGGCAGGAATTCATTTACGTTGAAGGAAACTCATCGGATGGCACTTATGAAGAAATGTTGCGGGTAAAAAAAGCATATCCTGAAAAGAAAATTAACGTTATCAGGCAAACAGGAAAAGGAAAAGGAAATGCAGTACGTGAAGGTTTTGAGGTTGCAACAGGTGACATTCTTATGATCCTTGATTCTGACCTTACAACACCACCTGAGGATATGCCCAAATTTTACGAAGCACTGACCAAAAACCGCGGGGAATTTATCAACGGATGTCGACTTGTTTATCCCATGGAAAAAGAAGCCATGCGATTTCTTAATCTGATTGGAAACAAATTCTTCAGCCTGTTTTTCACGTATTTGCTTGGGCAACGATTAAAAGATACACTTTGTGGCACCAAGGTGTTACTTCGGGATGATTATGAGAAAATTAAAGCCAACAGAAACTATTTTGGTGATTTTGATCCCTTTGGTGATTTTGATTTGATCTTCGGTGCTGCTAAACTTAATCTCAAAATTGTAGAGATATACGTTCGATACCGCGATAGAGAATATGGTTCAACCCAAATCAGTCGTTTTAAACATGGTTGGTTACTCATTAAAATGAGCATCTTTGCAGTAAAAAAATTTAAGTTTAAATGAACAGGAAAAAAGCAAACCCGATATCATTGGATCAGCACAACAAGGAGATTCACGAGAACCAGAAATACTGGAGCCGAAAGCCCTTGCTTAAAAAAATATATGCCCATTTTTATGGACTAATATCCGGGGAGATTTAACATCAGCATAAAGGACATATTGTTGAGCTCGGATCAGGTATTGGAAACCTCAAAATGAAGGTTCCGGAATGTATCTGCACCGATTTATTTCCAAATCCATGGCTGGACCAGACGGAAAATGCCTATAACCTATCATTTGCCGATGAAACCGTATCGAATCTGATCCTGTTTGATGTGTTTCATCATCTGCGTTATCCGGGAACGGCCTTTACTGAATTCAGGCGGGTATTGGTACCTGGTGGCAGGGTAATTATTTTTGATCCATATATCAGCATGCTTGGAAAACTTATTTATGGCATGTTTCACCACGAACCGATAGGTAAAAAGGAGGATATAAACTGGTTCGCACCCGCATCTTTTGATCCTGCGAAAAGTGATTATTATGCTGCCCAGGGAAATGCCACCCAGATTTTTTTTAAAGACCCTTTCAAACAAAAACTGGCTCATCACTGGAAAATCACGAAAAGGAATCGATATGCTTCACTTTCCTACGTAGCCTCGGGAGGGTATGCCGGCCCGCAGTTGTACCCCAATTCAGCACTGGGTGTGATGAAAGTTGCTGACCGCGTTTTTGACATTTTACCTAAGTCTTTCGCGACACGGGTGCTTGTTGTCATGGAGAAAAAATAAAGCGTGTTTTAAAAACGGATTTTAAGCAATAAAAAAAACGGCTGATTTTTTCACATTTTATGAAATGGACAGTGCTATAAATAAATTATTTTTTAATTTTGTATATGAAAGAAACTTATTCTATATGTCTGTAAATAAAGCTATTTTAGTTGGAAACGTCGGAAAAGATCCGGAAGTACGCTACCTTGAAAGTGGAGTTGCCGTATGTAATTTCCCTCTGGCAACCAGTGAAACTTATAAGAACAGAAACGGAGAAACTGTAACCAATACGGAGTGGCATAACATTGTGCTCTGGAGAGGACTGGCAGAAGTAGCTGAAAAGTATATCAAAAAAGGAAAACAATTGTACATTGAAGGAAGGATTCGAACCAGATCCTGGGATGATAACGATGGAAATAAGAAATACATCACCGAAATTGTAGGAGACAACATGCAAATGTTGGGCAGAAAACAGGATAACGAAAGCCAGGAATCACAGCATCCCCAGCCTTCAGAAAATGAAGGCCAGAAAGGTGGTACGTTTGATGAAACTCCAAACAATGAGAATGAAACTGATGACCTGCCATTCTAGTTGCAAACCAAAGTATTTGTGATTTGGACCCCGAGCCGCACCCATTATTAGAATTATTAAATCTTGACATAACCATTTACCCTATAAACATTGGTGTAATTGTTGCCGTCATTATCATGATACTGCTGCTCATCATATCAGCGCAGATATCAGGTTCTGAAGTGGCTTTTTTCTCCCTCTCACCAAAAGATCTTAACAGCCTGGAAATAGGCAAAACAAAAGCTTCCGGACTGGCAATGAAGTTGCTGGAAATCCCGGAACGGTTGCTGGCTACTATTTTAATTGCCAATAATCTTATCAATGTAGGAATTGTTATTGTTTCAAGCTATATCATGGGAAGCCTTTTTGATTTTTCAAGTGCACCCCAATTGGGATTTTTTATTCAAGTAGTGGTCGTTACTTTTCTGTTACTTGTTTTCGGCGAAATTCTTCCAAAACTTTATGCTAACCACAGCGCTCTGCGTTTTTCAGTGTTTGTGGCTCCGGCATTGTTTGTGCTTGAAAAAATCTTTTGGTTTTTGCGATTAAGCTGGTTGTTGATTACATCATCCGGAGTTGTCAACGGATTGTCCATTAAGTCAAAGAACATTTCAATGGATGATTTGGGTGAGGCACTTGAACTGACTTCCAGTGATTTAAAAGACGATAAAAACATACTGGAAGGAATTGTGAAGTTTGGGAACATTGAAGTTCGTGAAATCATGCGTTCAAGAGTGGATGTTATTGCAGTTAATGTGAAAACCCCGTTCAATGAGTTGCTCGATAAAATTATAGATTCAGGCTACAGCAGAATTCCGGTATTTGAAGAAACATTCGATGATATTAAAGGAATTTTATACATCAAAGATTTGCTTCCTCACCTAAACAAAACCGACACCTTCATCTGGCAAAGTCTCATACGTCCGCCTTACTTTGTGCCGGAGACAAAAAAAATTAACAGCCTGTTGAAAGACTTTCAGACAAAAAAAATACACCTTGCCGTGGTCATTGACGAATATGGCGGATCGTCAGGCATTATTACCCTTGAAGATGTGTTGGAAGAAATTGTAGGCGAAATTACTGATGAATCAGATGAATTTGAAGTATTCCACAAACGCCTGGATGAGGCCAATTATATTTTTGAAGCAAAAATTTTATTGAATGATTTTTGTAAAATACTGGACATTGAAAATACCGTATTTGACGAAGTGCGCGGAGAAGCTGAAACGCTGGCAGGCTTAATCCTCGAACTAACCGGGGATATTCCCGAACTGAATCAGAAAATTAAATATAAATATTTTACTTTTACAATAAATTCGGTTGATGACAGAAGGATAAGACAGGTACATGTGCATATTGAAAAACATAAACAGGTTATTGCTCATTAGCGTTTTAGTGCTTTTAACAGTTGTAGGATGTAAACAAGGATATACTCCGAAACCGCTGGGATATCACCGTATTGATTTTCCTGAAAAAGAATATCAGGTTTATCATTCGGATTGCCCGTTTACTTTTGAATTCCCTGTATACGGAGAAGTACGTCAAGACCTGTCACCAGGTGCTGAACCGTGCTGGTTGAACATTCAGTTTCCGGAGTATAACGGCACAATTCACCTGAGTTATAAACCTGTACAACAAAACCTAAGTAAACTTACCGAAGATGCCCGATCTTTAACTTACAAACATACGGTAAAAGCGGAAGCAATTTCTGAGAAGCTTTTTACAAAACCCCAACGGGATGTCCATGGAATATTGTACGATGTAAAAGGAAATGCTGCATCATCGCTGCAGTTTTTTTTAACCGACAGCAGCAATCATTTTGTTCGCGGATCATTGTATTTTCAAGTGCAGCCAAATAAAGATTCATTGGCTCCGGTTATTGATTTTTTTCGTGAAGATGTCATTCACTTCATGGAATCATTCAGGTGGAAACAGGGATAAATGTATCAGGTATGGGACTAATTGTAAAAGATTTTGTTGAAGATGACTGTCTGCTCGGAACCTGGGAAATTACCGAAGACTTTGACACCCTTTATCGTGGTCTCCAGCTAATACCCGAAGACGAAAACAAATTGCTGGGTTTTAAGTCAGGGCACCGTCAATTGGAATGGCTCAGTGTTCGAAGGTTGTTACAGGAATTAACCGGAGATCCCACACAAAGAATCGTTTATTCAAAAGAGAGGAAACCTTTTTTGGCAAGTGGCAGGTATCAAATCAGTATTTCCCATTCCTATAAATATACTTCCATACTCATCAGTAAAAGTAAAAAGGTGGGGCTTGATTTGGAATATATGTCGCACCGGATTAGCAATATTGCACATAAATTTATCAATGACAGTGAGGTTATTTCCATTGATCCAAAAATGCAACGCTATCATCTGTATATCCACTGGTGCGCCAAAGAAGCCCTGTATAAAATATGTGATAAACAGGATATAAATTTTAAAAAAAACCTCACCATATTTCCATTTGAACCAGAATCAGAAGGAGATATTGAAGGAGAAGTTTCAAACATCCACGGACATGAAACATTTAATTTGCATTATTCGAGAAACGGGGAATATATCATGGCATGGTGTGCAAAGGATAAACAACATCTGAATGAAATATTTAACTTTTCACTGCACGAATATCTTTTTTAACCCATTTCATTTATCTTTATCATAAACAAATTTAGTGCTGCATGATTTACGATACGATTATTGAGAAATTACGAAAGAATAAACTCTTTGCCCTACTCATTGATCCTGAAAAATACAATGAAGAATCACTCATCCGCACAGTAAAAACAGCAGAAATTGCGGAAGTTGATTTTTTACTTGTTGGAGGAAGCATTATTTCAGCAAAAATTGATAATTCAATCAATACCATAAAGCAATATACAGAAAAACCTGTGATTATATTTCCCGGTAGTTTACTACAAATATCACCCCTTGCGGACGGCATGCTTTTGTTGTCATTGATTTCAGGAAGAAATCCTGAGTTTTTAATTGGAAATCAAGTGATCGCAGCGCCTTACCTGAAACGATCAGGGCTTGAAATAATCTCAACCGGTTACATTTTGATTGAATCGGGAGTTACAACGTCTGTAGAATATGTAAGCAATACCAAACCTATTCCACCCGCAAAAACAGATTTGGTTGTGGCAACTGCAGTTGCCGGAGAAATGCTGGGCCATAAGCTTATATACTTAGAAGCAGGCAGTGGTGCTCACTCGCCATTAAATGCTGCATTGATTAAAGAAGTCAAAAAAAATATCCGGATCCCATTGATTGTTGGTGGAGGTATTCGGAAAAAAGAAGATGTTATGAACATGTATAATGCCGGCGCGGATATTGTTGTAGTTGGCAATGCTGTTGAAGAGAATTATGCCATCACCCTCGATTTGGCAAGCGTAACGCGCTAACCCGGAGATGGTTTGTTTTTGTCAGATTCGGAAAATATATCCCCGATGACCCTGAGATCAATCAATTGAATTACCACAGCAAGAAATATCCCAATTACAATGATTCCGACGTAACGAATGGCCCAAAAGGTAAAGATCCGTGAGGAAAATATGGCCAGTAGAATGATAAATGTTGTGTAGCTAATGGTTTTGATGATGAGGTTCTTTTTTATTTGAAACCGAAAGATTTTTACAGAAAATATAATCTGCGAAATTGCCATAAATGTTTGTGAAATAGCACTGGCAATCGCACATCCAACAGCCTTATAATGTGGTATTAAAATGATATTCAAAACAACATTTAATAGCACAGCCACGCCTGCAAGTTTGTTAAGAAGCGACAGGCTGCCATTGGCAGTTAGCAGTGTTCCAAACACATAGGATGCAGAGATGGACATGAAGCTGAACATCAAAATTCCCAGCACCACGGAAGAATTTTCGGCATCTTGTTTGTAAAAGAAAGTAATGATATCCTGGCGATAAAAAATGGTTGCCACTGCTATGGTAATTACCGGAACAACGAGTAACATTGATGACAATCGTGTAATCTGTCCAACCCTCTCTTTGAGCATGATCATCCTCGAAAACAATGGTAATAGCAAAATGGAAAACAAATATGCATACTGGCTTACCCCATCAAGTATCCGAAACGACTGGGCATAAATTCCTGCCTGCTCCTTTCCAATGGGATGCGGCAAAAGTCTTTCGATAACAAAAGAATCAAACCATTTATAAGAAGTCATGAGCAGAATGAGCAAGGCAAACGGTATACTTTTTTTTAAGAGTGCCCTGTAATAGTTGATATCAAAAAACAACCTGAAATACGACGCTTTATTAACAACCAGTAAAAATGCTACAAGAAAAGTAAATGCATACGAAAATGTTTGTGCATATACAAACCATTCAATGCGAAAAGGACCTTCAACCAACGGACTCCAAAGCAGGATACTGCACACAATGATTAGCAAAGTTTTGTCAAGTACTGATAAAATACTGTCGGTTTTGAAATAATGCAGAGCTGTTAAATTTGAACGAAGGTAAAGTACAAAACATGATATAAACTGATTTAAAACCAATAACAACAGCATTCTTATCTGTTCCGGTGAATAATCAATAAAAAATGCGATGCTAAACGTAATGACAAAATATGCTATTCCCAGCAGAAGCTTCAGGCTGATTATATTGGAAAGATATTTTTCAAAGAGCTGCCGGTACTGCGCAATATCACGGTTATTAAAATTAGTTATTCCGGCATCGAGAATAATATTAAACAGGAAAGAAAACCCAAGCAGTGAAAAATAAAACCCATAAGCAACGTTGCCAACCGCATTTTGAATCGAAGGCTCTATTACAAAAACATAAAAAGGTTTTATCAATAAATTTAAAAATATCAATAAAGCCAGGCTGGTTACAAATTGCTTTTTCAATTTCTAAGGATTCATTTATGATACGGGTGATAAGAATTTAATGCAATCCCAATTCAACTCCGATGGATAAACGCGGCAGTTCGGGATACCCGAACGAATCATCAAACAAATCGGCGATACGGTAACAACCACAAATACCTATATTATTATAGCCAATTCTACCTTTAAGTCCGTAATGAAGGTTTTTGGTATAATCGAGATCCTTGTGCTTAGTTATCCTGAGAGCTGCATTGTAGGGGTCCTCCCCGGATACTTCATCCTGAATGATATGCTTTGCTCCAAATACCCATCCAACATATCCTCCCATATCAATAAAAAACCCTATCATGTTACCTGTTTTCCCCAGTTGAAATCGCTGATATAACTCCAAATCGAAAGCATTAAAATTAATAATTTCTTTGTCGTGAGTGATTGAATTTGGTACTACCTTATCATCATTTTGTTTCAGGTTGAAATTCAGGTGATGGTAGCTTATATCAAATCCGATATTGTAAAAATTTAAAAGTTTATATTTATAACGGTACCCAAACGTAAAGTTATTGCTTAAGACAGGTTTTACCTCCACCTCTCCACCATTGGTTATGTAGGTGCTTCCCGCAATATAAAGGTGATCAAACTTTTTAAGGTTGGGGCCCTTTTCTTTGTTGAACATCTCTTCTGTCACTTCTCTTTCAAGCACGGCTTTCTGAGCATAAACTCCAAAAAACAGCAGGAGAAGTACAGAAATGCTAAATCCTTTCTTTATTATCATAATTATTTAATGTTTAAATTCTTTTGTATATCCTTTATAATGAACAGTTAATGTTTTGTTTTTTAGTTCATCCAATGCAAATGATAACACCTTTTTTTGCTCAGGAACAACAACAGCATATTTTTTTAAGCCGCCATCCTGCTTTTTTACATGGTAATAAACAAAATCCGATAAATCATCTGTCGGATTTTCCTGTAATACAACATGAACAAAATTGTCTACTATATTAAAATCAAATGAAGCGTCCATTTGTTTCATCGTATCCGTAAAATATGAAGCTTTGGGTATTCCAAATCCATGAGCATAGTCGTAATATGGATATAACGAACCTGATTTTTGTACTTCGCGAAAAACATCCATGTTTGAGAAATTGGGGTTCGATTGCCACGCACAGGCAGCAAACCCGGTTACAAGGGGTGCCGCGAATGAAGTACCAAAAGCTTTTCTTATTTTCCGCTTATCGGCAACCATGGCTTCCCCGTATGCACTGACATTTGGTTTTAATCGTTTATCGGCTGTCGGACCAAATGAACTGAAGTAAATATGGAAATGCGTTTCAGGATCAATTCCACCTACTGACAGTACGCTGTCAGCATCGGCAGGAGCACCCAGCACTTCCCAGTGGTTATTGCCATCGTTTCCCATAGCATTCACTACCAAAATACCTTTCTTCGCAGCAATATTCGCTGCACGTGAAACCAGCGTGGTTCTGCCATCCATATCTTTTGAAAAATAGCGGTGATATGTGTATCCAAGGGAACTATTGATTATATCCGCACCATTTTTATCAGCCCATTCAACAGCGGCAAGCCAGTTTTCTTCTTCAGAAAATGTTTCAATATTCACCTCGGTTCGGGCCAGCAAAAACTCTGCTCCGGTAGCCAGTCCCATTTTTTGGCCATCAAGAATACCGCTGATACATGATAACACCATGGTACCATGTGACATCCCGGAATATACAAACTCTGTTTCCTTTACAAAATCGTATGTGCCTACAATTCTGTTTTCATTTCGTATATGCTCAAATACCGGGCTTTTATCAACACCCGGAAAACCACCATCAAACACGGCTATGCGAATACCCTTTCCATCCAATCCGTTTTTCTCAAACACCTCTTCACCCAATACTGAAACCTGCTTCTGTAACAATTCCTTTTCATCGTCTGATATGTTGGTTCGAAACGAGTGTACTCTTCTTTTCTTTATTTTTGAAATGTTGCTGTACAATGTTACCGGTTCAATATGAGATACATAGCTCAATTCACTAATTCTCGAGAGTGCTTTGGTATCCGCGTTTACAGATATTGCATTCAACCAACGACTGGTATTTTCATGGCTGTTAGTGATATTTGTTACTCCACGAATATAATTCTGATTCAAGGGTAAATCCTGTACATCATACAATGGTAAATTTAACTTTATCCTACGATCAATGGCCTTTGAATCAAAGTATTCATAAGGATCAAAGTACACTCCTGCTTTGTCCCTGAAAAAAATCCAGTATTTATCCTGTCCGTAAACCAAAACCGATGAAAAAATAAGCACAGCGGATATTAGCCACTTCATTCTCCCCCGCAAAATTCTGCCCATAACGAGATCATTTATAGGTAATTTGTAAATGTAAATATTTTCAAAGATATACCTAAACATTCTACTATCATAAACGCAGAAAAGGTTTTCGTCAACAAAATAACTCTTTTAGTCCAATTTGAACAACTTGGTAAGATGATTTCCGTTTATATGAATAAAGGATTAAAAATAAAGGCCGATGGCCTCGAAAAGTAACAGGTTTTCATAATAGGGTTTAGTTAATGGCAATTCGACAAAGGGGAGTGAAGCAATTCACTCCTCATTTTTTTTATGGGGTAACGATCATTTCCAGGATGGGATTTCCGATGTTTGCTCCAGGGTACGATATATTCAAAAAAGTTGCAATGGTTGAAGCAATATCGATAATTTCGGTTTCACGATAAATCTTTTGTCTTCCGATCTTCCAACCATACCAAATTAAAGGTACATGGGCATCATAAGTATAAGCCGAATTATTCCCGGTTGTATATTCCGATTTTTCTACCCAACCCGGTTTTAATGTTAAAATTACATCACCGGAGTGTTTTTGATTATAACTGTTCTGGATTTTCTCAAGGATTCCCCGGGTAAAATTCCGGGTATGTAGTGTAGTTGCCGTAACCGTATTTGCAATTCCCTCAAACTGAATCATGAATTGAGCAATCCGCGTCTGAACGTCTTCCAGGGAATACTTGGAGTCTTCGATAAGTTGTCTGTCGAGATAAATTTGGTTAGCATGGTAAAAAGTTACCCATTCTCCTTCGCCGTATACCACGTTCAAATAACTTTTCAGAAGCGAAATGGCAGCATATGCATTAAAATATCCACCTGGAATTTTTGAATCCAGTAAATATTCCGGGATGTGTGAAACTCCGTTAGGCGAAGTAAGGTAGATCAATACATTTTCTTTTCCAATGGTTTCATCCACAAACGAGAGGAAATGAGCCAGATCTTTGTCAAGGCGCAGATAGGTATCCTGTAACTCAATAGAGGTAGGGCCAAACCGCTTGCTGATAGCTGCATTTGAACTAAAGCTTACCGAAAGAAAATCCGTATACACATCTGCTCCAAGTTGCTCATTCACAATGGTTGCAATAGCAAAATCCTTGGTGTAATTGTTTCCAAAAGGAACAATTTCTAAAAGTTCGTATTTGTTCTGAGAATCGTATTTCTTTTGCAATTTTTCCAATTCGTATGGAAATGCCTTCTTATTGTTCAATCCGGATTCATATTTATCATTAAACTGTAAACTTTCATCGTAATTTTCTAACGGATACAGAGGTTCCCATATTTGTTCAAGGTAAGTATCAGGAAATCGCTTTTCATTGAATTCACGCACCCAAACCGGAAGTGAATCGATATAAAAAGATGAACTCACCCAGTTTCCGTTAGTCTTATCGAACCAGTATGCACCGTCTGCGGTATGTCCGGCCGAAATGATTGCCTGATGCGGTTCAAAAGAAATACCAAAAGTTTTGGATTTTTTATTGTTCGAAAGTTTTAATTCATCAGCAAAGGTGGTGGTCATCAAACGTTTAGGGGAATGCAGCCCTGCTTCAAAACTACCACCAATGGTCTTCTGGTTTTTATCTTCGGTACAATTAACTACTCTGTCTTCGAGATTAATATACCATTCATCAGAAATAATACCGTGTCCGGAAGGATATGCTCCGGTGGAGATACTCGCATGGCCCACAGCAGATCGCGTAAACGTATAGTTGATACGGGTATCGCGACAGATGGTTCCCTCATTCATCAACCGTTTAAAACCTCCTGCTTCAAAATCGCTCCAGAACCTTTGCAGGTAATCGTACCGCATCTGGTCAATGGTAATCCCTATAATGAGTTTTGGTTTTTCTGATGGAATCCTGGTCCTGTCCTGAGCATAAACCAAAGCAAAACTAAATACATAAACTAAAACACTACTAATCAATCGAATCCGCTTCATCCTTACAAACTTTTTGAGATAACCAATAAAACCAACAATCCCAACAACATGCTGCTTAAAGCATAAAAAATGGCAAGAAAGGTGTGCCCTGAACGCATGAGTTCGAAAGTCTCGAAACTAAATGTAGAGAAAGTGCTGAATCCCCCGCAAAACCCGATAATTAAAAATGCCTGAAACGGTTCCGATATCTGGAATCTTTCCACAACAAAGAACAATATTAAACCAAGCATTGCTGTAGCCAGTATATTCGAAAAGAAAGTTGCTAAAGGTTTAATATGCAATTCCCCTGTCAATATCAATCTTGAAACGCCATAACGCGCAATACTTCCAAGTCCACCTCCAATAAAAACTGCTAATAATTTTTGCATGTCTTAAATATTTCAGATGCAAAAATAGTTTTCTTAGCGATAATTAAAAACCCGCTGCAATTGAACGCAAGACTGTAACCAAATAGTATGTTTTGGTATTATTAGCAATAAGCAAGTGATTTTAACCCAAATTGAGCGATTAAGCTCAATCGACGAAGAAAAAGTTCGTTCTTTCAAAACCAACCGGTTATACTTCATCAGCATCCAATACCATGAAATAAAATGCTTTGTAATTTCTGTTCTTTACATGAATAAAATATGGTATTGCAATCACATCCGTTTTTGGATCAACCTTGCTGTAATGGTGTACAACAACACCAGGATAGCAAAAAATCCTGCAATTCTGCCAATATAATCTCCATGCTTCACATAAAATGTAATTTCCTGATTGGCATTTAGGGTTTCTTTCAGAGCGCCCCGCTTCCACCAGCCAAGCTCCTGCAGAATCTCGCCCCGCTGGTTAATGAATGATGAAATTCCGGTATTTGCTGACCTGGCAATACTCCGGCGGGTTTCAATCGCTCTGAGGCTGGCATAGTTATTATGCTGCTTGTGGCCAGGCGTATTGCCCCACCAGCCATCGTTCGTAATGATAAATATAAAGTCAGATCCCTTTTTGATATAGTCCGTTACAAATTCCCCGTAAACGGATTCATAACAAATAACTGGTGAAATGCCGGTGCTGTCATGCACGGAATAAAAATTCGCTCTCTCTGCCTGTATGCCATGACTACGAAATGTTCCTCCCAGACGAACGGTCAGTTTTTTTAAAAAATTTAAATACTGCGGATAAGGCATCTTTTCAACCCCAACCACAAGTTTTGATTTATGGTAATATGGAATGTTCGAGGTTGAATCAATTTGAATGGCTGTGTTGAAAGTGTCATAGAAATAGCCGGTTTCACCAATGGGTCGTGAGGTTGGTGTTTGCTGTCCCTCATATCGTTGCAGGGAAGTTATACCTACAATAAATGTAACATGCGGGTGTTTGTCAACAAATTGTTTGACCAGCCGGATATCAGGGATAGACCACATGTTATTGAGCCAAATGTTATTGTTGATAGCCGTTTCAGGACCTACCACATAATCGGTATTCTCATCGGTTAACGAATCAGCCAGCCGAGCCAGGATTTTCGTTTGCTCGATGCTTTCCATATCCACAAATTTTTTATATGGATCAATGTTGGGTTGCAAAACAACAATTTCACAAGGATTTTGAACTTCCCTATAAGTTGAAAAACGTATAAATGAGTAAAACACAGGAATGATTATCCAAACTGCCAATGCCAGTAGTTCAAGTTTTGCGCCATGTATTTTACCGGTAAACATAAATTTCCTGATAATGACGAATAAAAGAACATTCGATAGCAACACCCAAAGTGAACCTCCCAGTGAACCGGTAAATTCATACCACTGAATCCACCGGATGTCCTCTGCAAATCCGTATCCCAGGGTCAACCACGGCCAGGAAATTTCCCCGTTGATGTATATAAATTCAAAAACCAACCAGTATACAATAAGAGCAAAGTTTCCCATTCCGTTTCCTGTCTTTCGTCGGGTGATCTGCACAAGCCAGAAAACCAATGCCATTAAAAAGGTGTTGACTAAAACAGCCATCACCAAACCGGCAATTGTAGCATTTTTTATCCACCACGTGGCAATGATGTTCCATATAAAGAAAGCAAGTGCAGCATTCCAGAAAACTTTTACAGATTTGTATAACTTCCTGTTTTCATAATAAAACAAATCCATTAACATTATTGGGACAAACGCAAACAACAATGTCAGTCCTGTTGATCCCGGTATCCAGGCCAATCCGAGCAATACACCTGAAAAAACGGATAACCAAATATTATTCTTTTTCATCACAAACTGCAATTTGCCAGCAAAGATAATTTTTTAACCAAACCAAACAGGAAAATTTATTCAGGTTCATTTACATCCCAAAAGGTTTCTGTTAATTTTTTGTTAAACCTTAATTAAGAAATAATTCCACAAACCATATATTTTGCTGATATTGTAAGCATTACAAAATAACTGTTTCAATATACCGTTAAACAATCCTTTTTTTCTGTTGTTTAGTGTATTCGTTAAACCAAAAAAAACAAAAGAAATGAAAAACAATGTAATTATACTTTCTGCTGTTTTCGTGCTTGCATCATGTGCACAATCACCGGAAGGTACAAAAACTGAGGCAGGTGAAGCTAAGGAAGCAAAAAATCTTATTGACGAGGGAACCAAGTATAAAGTAGATCCCTACAACAGCCTGGTGAACTGGCTGGGAACAAAACCAGGTGGCGAACATTACGGAACGGTAAAAGTAAGTGGTGGTGAGATTACTGTTGTTGATGATGAAATTGCCTCCGGCTCATTTGAAATTGATTTGACTACCATTGTTGACCTTGATATTGAAAATGAAGAATTTAACACCAAACTGGTAAATCATTTGAAATCCGAAGATTTCTTTTATGTGGATTCTTTCCCAAAAGCTACATTTGAAATTGTTGAAGTAGAAAAACTCAACGGACAGGCTAATTTAGAGGATGATGCGTTTACACCTACCCATGCCATTACCGGTAACCTTACCATGCGAGGTACAACGAAAAGCATAAGCTTTGATGCGGAAGTAGACATGAGCGGTAACTCCATTGCTGCCAAAACCGACCAGTTTGTGCTGGATCGAACCAACTGGGGAGTCAATTTCAAATCAAAAAAGATTTTCAGTCAACTGAAAGATGAGTTTATCCATGATGAAATGGGCATTTCCATTGAATTGAATGCAGCCAAAATTTAAACAGCCAAAAATTAGTTCTTTCGCTGGAATCAAAACATCCCGGATGCACAAAAGCCGTTTACGGAATATAAATGTTCATTCGGGATTTATTATTTTTACATAAAGCCCCCCTAAACGAAATAGCGCTTTACTAATTCGCCGGTTATTCGCCAGTTGGTGAACCGATTTCCTAAATGTATTAAAAAACTTCTTTTACCTTTTCAACCCATTTTTACAAGGGAACAAAAAAACATTTCAAGATTAAAAGTGTTAAAATTTCCCGATAATTTGTAATTTGCTTCTGTATTTTTTTAAAACATAGAATCAACAGTGAATGAAACACAAATTTACCTGGTCTGCATTATCCATTTTTATTGTCTATGTTTTTGTTGGGTACTTGTACATCTTTTTCTCGGATGCCCTCGTCAATGCCCTTTTCCCGGAAAACAGCCATGTTGTTCAAACCTATAAAGGTTGGGGGTTCATTACTATTTCCGGTCTGTTAATTTTTTTTCTTATCAATTCCCAAATTCAAAAAAGAAACCGGATTAATAAAGAACTACAGAAAAAAAGTAATGAATATTATGCCCTGTATGAGGAATACATGACACAGAATGAAGAATTATCGGATGCAAACAATTATCTGCAGCAAAGCGAGGAAAAATTTCGTTCTTTTGTCGAAAATGCCAATGACATTATCTATTCCGTAAATCCTGAAGGTATTTTCACCTATGTTTCACCAACCTGGAAAAGCATGTTGGGTCATGATCCTGACAAAATTGTTGGAACAAAAGTACAGGACTATGTCCATCCGGAGGATATTGATCTTTGCATGGACTTTTTAAAAAGAGTGCTTGAAACATCCCAAAAACAAAGCGGTGTACAATACAGGGTAAAGCACCGGGATGGTTCCTGGCGTTGGCACCAATCCAATGGTGCTCCAATAAAAAATGAAAAAGGAAATGTTACTTACATGGGTATCGCTCACGACATTACCAGACAAGTTGAAATGATGAATTCGCTCAAAGAAAAGAATGTTTTCATTCAAACTGTGCTGGATAATCTTCCCATCGGACTTGCATTAAACAAATTTAACGAAGGAGAAGCCACCTATATCAACAAGAAGTTTGAAGATATTCACGGTTGGGATAAAAATACTCTGAAAAATATCCCGGAATTTTTTGATAAAGTGTACCCTGACAAGGAATACAGAGAAAAAATAAAAGCACAGATCATGGCCGACATTACATCGGGTGATCCGGAAAAAATGCATTGGGAAAACATTGTTGTTACCCGTAAAGATGGTACAAAGAAAATTATTAACGCGTTTAATATCCCCCTCTTAGAGCAAAACACAATGATATCTACTGTTATGGATGTTACTGCCCAAAATGAAGCTCAAAAAGAGATCAAGGTAATTCAGCAACGCCTGCTGCGTGCGGAACAGGTAGCAAAATTCGGGAATTGGGAATTTGATTTTAACAATGGTACAGTTTCCGCCTCCGAAGGCGCCAAAAAAATTTATGGTCTGTTTGAGAATGTTATCAATATTGATGAAGCACAGTCCTTGCCACTAACGGAATACAGAGCGAAATTGGATGAAGCACTCAATGCCCTGGTCAAAGAAAACAAACCTTATGATGTGGAATTCAAAATTAAAAGATTGAACGACCATCAAATAAGGGATATCCGCTCCATTGCTGAATACGACAAACAAAGGAATGTTGCTTTTGGTGTTATCCATGATATTACAGAGCGTGTGCAGGCTGAGGAACGTTTCAAAAACTATATTCATAATTCTCCAACCCCGGTTTTAATTATTAACAACGAAGGAAAATACACGTTTGTAAACTCCGCGGCATGCAATTTACTGGGTTATACAATTAAGGAATTTCTTGAATTATCCATTCATGATATTGTAGCTGATGCTGCTAATGGTAATGTTCCGGAAAGCTTTGATCAGGTAAAAAGAAAAGGCATTGTTAGAAGTGCAAACAAACAGTTCCGGCATAAAAACGGACATTTTATCGATGTTACATTAGACTCAATAAAACTGAATGACAATGAATTCATAGCATTTTGCAGGGATATCACTGAATTAAAAAACGTGCAACGGCAGTTGAAAGATAAAAACGCAGAACTGAAAGAATCTTTAAAGAAAACTGAAGAAATAAACAATGCCCTGAAAATTGCAAAACAAATTGCCGAAGAGAACGATCGCCTTAAAACCGCATTTTTAAACAACATGAGTCATGAAATCCGTACGCCCATGAACGGAATACTCGGATTCTCGGAATTACTGGCTTCTGAGAATTTGTCTAAAAGCAAAAAACAAAAATATTCCGATGTAATTAAATCCAGTGGGGAGCAATTGTTGCACATTATTGATGATATCCTCGATATCTCAAGACTGGAAGCCGGTCAGGTACAACTTGTGGATGAAAGTTTTCCGTTTAATAACATCATCGATGTTGTAACTGCCCTGGCTGAAAATCAGCTAAAAGAAAAAGAGAAACAGGTAAAACTAAAAATAATAAAGGAATTACCTGATAAACACGACATGGTTGTTGGCGATAAGGCCAGACTAATTCAAATACTGACCAACCTTGCAGTAAATGCTGTCAAATTCACGGATGTAGGTTTTATTGAACTGGGTTATCGCGTTTCAAACAAACAATTGCATATTCATGTAAAAGATACTGGAACTGGTATTCCCGATGACATGCATGAACTCATTTTTGAAAGATTCAGGCAAACGGAACATACAATAAAAAATGTATATGGTGGCACGGGTCTTGGACTGTCTATCGTCAAAGGACTGGTGGAACTGATGAACGGTGAAATCCGGTTGGAATCAAAGCACGGGGTTGGTTCAACATTTACAGTGACATTACCTTACAGACCTTCGGAAATGCCCCCCGAAGCTTCCAATATTCAAAGCAGATCTGATAAAATTAATAACAAAACCATTTTAATTGCCGAAGATGAAATTGTAAGTTATAACCTCCTGAAAGAATACCTTGAACCTTTCAACATTAAAATTGTACATGCTAAAAATGGATTGGAAGCTGTTGAGAAAACACATGGGCAGGAAAATCCTGACTTAATCCTTATGGATATTCGTATGCCTGACATGGATGGATACGAAGCCATTCGGATTATTAGAAAAACAAATCCTGATATTCCCGTAATCGCTCAGACAGCTTTTGCCATGATTGGAGAAAAGGCAAAGGCATTTGAAGCAGGTTGCAATGATTACATTGCAAAACCTATAAATAAACAAGAACTTATAAGGTTACTGCAACGCTATTTGTAAAATC